>CAJUOO010000016.1 GCA_910588535.1 uncultured Lachnospiraceae bacterium
AGCTACAGCGTGTTTTGCCTAACTGATAAAAACAGTCCGGCGAACTGCCTGTGGTTCTCAAGGAACCTATTGAAAAACGCCGGCGCTTAGCGAGGTAGTTTCGAGCTTAGCGTCCGCTGTGTTTTTCACTAAGCGAGAGCGGGGTGACGGAGAACCATAGGCAGTTCGCCGGACTGTTTTTATCAGTTAGGTAATACACGTTGTCATTCTGCTTGTATAGGATTGATAAATTGTTTTTGTTGTCCTCATTATATCTGAAATATTCAGTAAAGTAGTATAGCCAATCCGCCGTTTTCCTCAAGGAACCTATTGAAAAACGTCGGTACTTAGCGAGGTATTTCACGAGCTTAGTATCCGTTACGTTTTTCACTAAGCGAAAGCGGGGTGACGGAGGAAAACGGCGGATTGGCTATACGAACCTTTTCCAAAAAGATATAAGAACACTCATTTACAAGAAGTTATAATATCTTGTATAGGTTTTTCTTAATGCAACAGCCCCTTCCTTTCTAAAAATATCACATTTAACCGTAAATAATCTTCATCTACTATTCATTCTTATCTTGCGCAAAACGATATTCTGGAAAATATATATTCTCTCCTAATCTATCTGTTCTCAATTGAACCAAATAGTTATATTTCTCTTGATCAAATATCTTCTGTCCTATAAAGTAATGGTTTCGATCCTTTCCTCGATAAAAGGATTTTTTAAATTGAAAAAGACTATCTTGATGGCATCCAACCCCTCCACCTAAATAAAATGTTTTATATCCATTGGCGCATCCCCAGAGTGCCGCCTGATAAAGAAGCAAATTTGTGGGAGCCAAATTGTTATATTCTTTTATCGAACCTGATAAATGATAATTCATTCTTCCATTCGCCATCAATATAATCGCGGCAGCAATTATCTTATCATTTAATGTTGCATAAAAAACTTGTGTATGCTGAGAAAGTTCCTCACAAATACTATTATAAAAATATTCTTCAAAATAATAGTATTTCTCTGCATGATCTCTATCCATTGTCTGATTATATATTTCTCGAAATAATTCATAAATTTCTGGGTTTCTGCCATTATATATTTTAATTCCATTTTTCTGTGCTTTTCTTATAAGATTTCGGTTAGTACTGGTTATATTTTTCCATATTTCCTCTGGGGATGAAAGATCCATCGTTATTGTTTCCCCAAGTGAGATCATTTTATAGAAACTTTCAGTAAAAAAATGATTTTCAATCACTGGATGGAATCGTACAAATTCGCTTATTATATTATTTTCTTGACACCATTCTTTATATTCTAAAAAAAGTTGCTCTTTCCCTTCGCCCTCTATCAGCCACCCTCCATACCCATAGGGCGATGAAAAGTCAAAATATCTATTTTCCTGAATTTTGTCCGTAAAATGCTTATCTTTTGCAACATCCTGCCTCATCACTACATTCATTCCTCTTGTTGCATTTCCTTTATATAAAAGCAACATTGGCTCCCCGTCTCCATGCAGCTGAAACGCTTTAACATAACCACTCAGCCAATATACATCATAATCAGCAAATGACCGAACAACAGTATCCCATTGTTCCCTTTCCTCTACTGTATAAACTAAAAGCATTTTTACTCCTTCCAAATTATCTTTTTCTTCTATTTCCTCACTAAGATTGTAAATTCATATAGATCATAATCATGTATTAAACAGATATTTCGTGAAAAATTTCGCTTAACATAATCAAAATAAAAAAGAGGATCTGCATAATATAGATAATCCTTTTTATATTCTAAATCAGAATATTTTGTAAGAATATTAAACGAAAATCCTCTTTTCGAATATCTATGAAATCTCTTCAAAGTTTCAATAATATACTCTGTCCACACCTTGTCACTTATCTTTTGCCGTACATTAAAAATACCACTTGAAATAATATAATCATATTCTTTGTCTATTTCTGAGCCATGAATAAAAATAGCATCTTCTCTTGTACCATATTTTTTGTTAGCACATTCGATCATATCATTTGCAATATCCATTCCAGTATAGCAAAATGAATAATCTTTTTCTTTCAAATATTCATAATAAGATCCATATCCACATCCATAATCACAGATTGAAATCTTTTGCTTATTTTTATATTGCAACACCTTTGATAACTGATCAAATCTTATTTTCTGAGACTCTTCTGAATTCCAATCAACACCCCTGCTTGTTGCCCCAAATGTTCTTATTTTTTCATTATAATAATTTTCTGTCTGTTTTAATATCTCTATTTTCATTATTATCCTTTATTTTCCAAGTGCATTTCCTATCCTAAAAAAGCCTTTTGGAATTTTCTGACCATCCTCCATTTGAATATCAGATAAAATCAAAATATTGTCTCTTGTTTTAACCCAAATACTATCATCCTCACAATATACAATTTTCCCCGGTATTCCAATATAATTATCCATGCCAATGTCAGAACCTGTCCTTAGTTTTTGTGGATAGTATTTTCTGCCTTTATACTCAAAATAAACTCCAGTTCCAAGCGGCCTTGCCATACTACGATATAAATTGCGCAGATATTCTGATTCCATATCAAAATCCTTCAAATCACCCATTTTGGCACAAAATCGTGTAAAATAGAAACCATTTGAATTCTGTTTTATTGGAGACAATTTTTTATCATATATACCCGTTAAAATATCGCAAATATTATCTATCATATCTTTCAAGATAATCTTATATAGATCTGCATATGTCTGTTCTTTTAAGATAGAAAACTTTTTCACATAGTATATATCACCATTGTCAAGTCTATCATCCATTCTATGTATGGTATAACCAATTTCATCTGCACCATTTAAAATTGCCCAACCATTAGCAGAAAGGCCACGCCATCTGGGTAAAATCCCAAGATGAAAATTAACAAATAAATAGCTTTCAACAAATTTTTTTGGTATTAATTTATGGTACCCACAAGCAAAACATAAATCTACTTGTGATAGCTCTTCTTCCTTAAAATGAACTCTTTCTTCGTCATACCCCCCCCTAATAAAATAAAGCGATTGTCTTGTTGTATTTTTTCTCTAACTTGAAGAGCAATATTTCCCGAACCAATAAACATAATTTTTATTTTTCTCATCTTATAATCTTCTTTCTATATATTTCTTTTTCATTATTAAAAACTTTTCATATATTTTTTCGCATCTGCCCCTTCATTAAAAATTAAATCTAAAATAGATACACCATGCTCAAATTTTTCTGATAATTGGGTATATTCCGGGTATCCTGAATAATCCATCCATTCTAGCTCTATCTCCGCATTTGCAAATAATTCTGCCTGTATATAGTTTTTTGCCGCTGGTCCAGACAAGTAACGATTACCCCCCCCCGCCGCTTTTACAAGAGAAATCAACCGCTCAGTCTTTCCCTCTTCCTGTTTATAATCAGAACTCCATGTAAGTGCTGTTTTAATATCTAAAATATCGCAGATCTCTTTTATAAAAAGATAATTGATCCTACTCAAAAATTCTTCTTTCCTACACGCCTCATATATCCTTTTTATGCGCTCTGCATATTCATCAAAGCATTTCGCTTTTGCATAATTACACTCTATACTTCTCCAATGATTATCAATCCATTTATGATCGGCAACTTTTGTTTCATTAATTTTCTGAAAAAACCTTCCCTTATTGATAACAGGAATACTTAGCCACATAAGCCCTTGCCTGCTCACAATAATATTTCGATTGCGCCAGTCTCTTCTGGTGTATTGCATATCATCATAAAGAATAAATTCATCTACCATATGGATCATATCAAAATATCCCTTCCAAGGAATATAATTGGATTGTAATATCGCAATTTTTCTCATCATTATTCTCCATAAAACTTTATTGTCTCTTCTATTACAGTCCTTGTGTCCTCCTCTGCCATACCATAATAAAGCGGCAGACGAACCAAACGTTCGCTCTCTGCAGTTGTATATTTATCTTCCCCTGAGAATCTGCCATATTTTAATCCGGCAGGTGCAGAATGTAAAGGAATGTAATGAAATACAGTAAAAATATCTCTTTTGCGCATATATGTTATAAATTCAGTTCTCTCCTGCAGATTTTTCATTTTTAAATAAAACATATGTGCATTATGTTTTGCATACTCTGGTATAAATGGCAGATCCACCTTATCAGTAATTTCAGAAAATGCTTTATAATATTTTTTCCAGACAGCCAATCTATTCTCATTGATTTCTTCTGCTTTTTGTAACTGCGCCCAAAGATATGCAGCATTTAGTTCTGAGGGAAGATAACTATCACCAAAATCTACCCATGTATACTTATCCACCTGTCCCCGAAAAAATTTCGCTCGGTTCGTTCCCTTTTCCCGGAGTATCTCCGCTCTTTCAATATAATCTGTATTATTTACAAGAATTGCGCCACCCTCTCCCATAGAGTAATTCTTCGTCTCATGAAAACTATAACAGCCAAAATCTCCGATTGTTCCAAGTGCTTTTCCCTTATATTCACTCATAACAGCTTGTGCTGCATCCTCCACCACCATAAGGTTACGTCTTTTCGCAATATCCATTATATAATCCATATCACAGGCAACACCAGCATAATGCATCACTATTATTACGCGGGTTTTATCTGTTATTGCCTCCTCTATTTTTGTCTCATCAATGTTCATCGTATCAGGACGTATATCGACAAAAACCAATTTTGCTCCGCACAAAACCGCAGAATTTGCTGTGCTGGAAAAAGTGTAGGATGGAAGGATTACCTCATCACCCGGCTTTAAGTCACATAATAATAATGCCATATCTAAAGCAGTAGAACCACTGGTAGTCAAAAGTACTTTATTGACATGAAATCTCTCCTCAAACCATTCGCTGCACCTTTTGGTAAATGGACCATCACCACAAATTTTATGAGAAAGAATTGTCTCAGAAATAAAATCCATCTCATTTCCAATCACTGGTGAAATATTAAAATCTATCATTGTTTTCTCCCACTATGTTTATCAATATTTTTGTCTCTTAAGGTATATAAGAAAGATATGTAGTCAACAACTTCTTCTCAAAAGAATCTTCCTCCATATCTGGTATTTCCGGCCAAACTCTTTTATAATAATTCAGCCAATCTACAATCTCCCCCAATGTCACTTTATATGTTTTTGGTACACAACAGTAGCGTCCCAAACGACATAATTTATAGTCTAGTCCATCATATTCACAGTGCTGTTCTCTTCCTTCTAGTGCATCCACCAACCCACTTATCAAATCACCTATATATAACAACTCCAGTTCTGTATCTCTGCCATGAATCACATAATTTTGATCGTTTGCTATTGCACTGCAGAATGTTGCCACAACAGAATTATAATTAGGTCTGCCCCCTCTTCCAAATAAATTAGGAAGACGATATACAAGGACTTTACTTTTTGTCTCCTCTGAATATTGAAATAATATTTTCTCACTAACCAATTTGCTTTTCCCATACTCAGAATTATAAAATCTCCCAATCAAGGATGCCTGAATGGAACTGCTGAACATAATAGGACATGGATTTCTATATCTGCGGAGATTTTCCAATAACTGATTTACAAGTGCATGATTATTTGTCATATATTCTGTTATATCTTTCGGTCTGCAGACTGCAGCAAAATGAAAGATAAAATCTGCCTGACTGCAATACTTCTCAAGCATCTCTCCGCCAGAATTTGTATTATATTCAAATATTTCTGTAATTGTCAGTTCAGATCTTGTTTTGTTCTCCCCATCTTTTATCTTTTTTAACTCTTCAACAAGATTTTTTCCAATAAAGCCATTTGAGCCAGTAATAAGAATTCTCATATCTGATTCCAATTTTTTAATTCTTCTTGAATTTCTTGTAATTCTAATAATCGCTCCACTGTCTGGCTGACTGTCAATAATCTTGTATTATTGCTATTAAACTGTGTAATTCCACTTCTTTCTGTTCCTAGATCTATATATTTTTCATAATTCAAATCTCTCTTATCACAAGGAACTCGATAAAAATCTCCCAGATCGATTGCATGATAACATTCTTCATCGGTAAGAAGTGTCTCATAGGTTTTTTCACCATGTCTTAATCCAATTATCCTATCATTCTTTGCATAATGAAAAATTTCTTTTATTGCATCCGCCAAAACCTTCACAGTTGTAGCCGATGATTTCTGCACTAGAATATCTCCATTCTCCCCATTCTCAAATGCAAACATCACTAAATCCACCGCCTCATTTAAGGACATAAGAAATCTAGTCATATGTGGATCTGTCAGTGTTAAGGCAGAGCCGTCTTTTATCTGATTTATCCACAATGGCAATACACTTCCCCTGCTATACATAACATTTCCATACCTAGTACAGCATATCTTCGTGTTCTTTGAAGCTCTGCTTTTAGCAATGACAACCTTTTCCATCATTGCTTTTGATGTGCCCATGGCATTAACTGGATAAGCAGCTTTGTCTGTACTTAAACATATTACAGTTTTTACTCCCTCTTCAATCGCTGCCGTCAACACATTTTCTGTCCCCAACACATTTGTTTTTACTGCCTCGATAGGGAAAAATTCACAGGAAGGAACCTGTTTTAACGCTGCTGCATGAAAAACATAGTCTACCCCCCCCTTATAGAATTTCGAACAGAATTAATATCCTTGACATCTCCAATATAATATTTTATTTTCTCATTTCGATATTTTCTTCTCATCTGATCCTGCTTTAATTCATCTCTGGAAAAAATGCGGATCTGTTTTATATTGGTCTTAAGGAAACGCTCTAAAACAGCATTTCCAAATGAACCTGTACCCCCAGTAATTAAAAGTGTTTTTCCACTAAATAAATCCATATAATCAGACATATTCATTTATCCTTTCAGTTTTTTGAAGCAAATTGAAATCCTATCTTTGTACAAAATTTTTTTATCGGTCTTCTTAATTTTTTCGGAACTATTTTATTAACTACTCCATGCAAGCGCCGTCGATAATAATCTGTTATTGGCATAATTGCTCTATTACCCGTATTAACAGGAATTCCAAGACGTTTTAGCCGATTTAATTCCGATCGCATCCACTTACCGCCACTAACTGTCTCTATAATATGTAAAAAATTTCGATCATCTGATACCCAGTCCTCAAAATACCCCTTTTCTGCCGTCAAGGAATCTCGTAAAAAATAATCTTCAATATCCCACGCTGATTTACTGCCGTCCCCAAAAAGGTCAATCAAAGCTTCTCTGTCCCAAATATCAATCCCCAATGAACGTGAATACACTTCATTTTTCTTAATTTTACAAGCATGACGAAAATCAGAAAAAGAATTATCCTTTGTCTTTTTATGTCCAAATTTTGGATTTCTATAATATTGAATATTATGTTTTTTCATAAAAGTCAAAATTTGGATAATTTCCTTATTCTTTACTTTTTCTGATATAAAGCCGTCCTCTATCGTTGTCAATATATACTTACAATTTGTATGTTTCAAACCCTCAAGTACACGTCCGGTCCACGCAGTGTCTTTTGTTGTCGTATATGAAGTCACTCTTTTATCTTCATAATACTTTGTCTCTGTGACAAGAATAATCTCAAAAGGACAATCTGGCCAATTCATTCTAAAATACCTCATATATTCTGCAAATATATCTAGATATTTATCACATGCTGGTATAATAATTGCCATCTCCTGATTATACTTTTGCCTACTTTCTTTATTATCATTTTCTTTTATAAATTGACTCATTGTCCTTTTCCTCTTTTTCTGCTATAACTTTTTCATATATTCTTTTCCTATAGATATTAATTCTCTTATTTCAGCCTTATATAATACTACTAGAAGCATACTATTTATCATATAAAGACCAATTGTAATAAAATTAAAGTTATAGAAGGTGCAAAACCAAGAAAACATTACTGTTGTTATAATGAGAATACACAGTTTTTTTAAGTGATAATCTATATAATAATATCTATTTGAAAATATCGTTCTTATCATAAAAAACACTATATAAGAAACTCCCGTAGAAATAGCAGCTCCCCTTCCTCCATACATTGGAACAAAAATACAATTTCCCAATATATTCACAATACATGCTCCCAGTGCCACAAATATATTAAGATAACTCTTTTTAGATTTCTCTATTCCACTGCATGTTGTCTCAGAAATTGTATACATTATGGGATGAAAAATTAAAAATGGCAGAATATAACTTGCCCCTCGATATTCTTTTCCAAGAATTAACACAAATATGTCTTTAAATAAAACAAGATTAAATCCTACCCAGAACATTAATATAGTAATATAGCTATTTCCCCGCTGTATGAAAGAAGTATCATTAGGATTTTTTATATAATGTTCCGTCTGCATAGGAGCCCAAAGAATATTAAAAGCTGACTGGACTATAGCAAAAATATGAATAATGGACATGGCACTGGAATATATTCCCAATTCCTTATAAGTTGATAAATATTGAAGTGACAATTTATCTGCTGCCTCAAAAATTGTTGTCACACCCATAGATAAAATAAAAGGAAAACTATATTGCAATATTTCTCTGCGCTTTATCAATGTCCCACAAGGCTGAAATGTCCAATAATCAAAAGAATAATACATCGCTATTACTGCCACTGAAATTGTAGAGCATACTACCGAAAATACAAGCGATTGAAAATTTCGAATTCTAAATAAACCCAAAATCAGCAGTATCACCCCTGTATATACTACTTTTCCAGTTATCTGACATACCACATATAATTTGCTTTGATAGGTAGCACGAAGAATCAATGCAACGATACGACCACAGATTGCCGCCATAATATTAATACAAAGCATAAGTAATACTGCTCCTGAGAATTCTATGCGACAAAACCCACTTCTATCTGTTATAATAAAAAACAATGAGACAACCAATGTTACACTCATCGGAAAAATCAAACAAAAGCGAAATAACCCCTGTTTGTATTCTTTTTCCTCGCGAGCATAAAAAAATCGAACAAGAGCCTGATCCAACCCCATACATAGCACCATCGTTGCTATATTGGTATACATATTAAATATGGAAAATCTTCCATAATCCTCTGTGCTAACCAATCTTGTAATAATTGGTGTGATCAATAATCCTAATACAATATTAATTACTGTGCCAAAGGAAATTGTCAAAAAATGAAATATAAAATTCTGTGAATTTTTTTCTTTTATCTTCATCATTTCTGAGCCTTCTTATAAAAAATCTCACCCCAGCTTCTAACAAACTCTTTGTCCGACAAAAATAATTCAATCTGTTGTCTATTTCTCTCTTTCTCCTTTTTAGAAAGAGTCCTAAAAAACTCTGTTTCTTCTATTTTCTCAGAATCGAATATAATATAAGATGGTCTGCAATATACCTTTCTAATATTATTGTCCTTGGATAGATATACCTTTTTTCCCAGATATAGCAAATTAGTTATATTCCCCATACCCTGCTGCCGATTATTATTAAAAATACCTATATCAATAGAACCCAAAAATGAAATATATTTATCATATGGCATAAATTCCTTTAGAGGAAAAAATTGATTTCCAAATATTTCTCTTCCTCTTTTTTCCACTGCAGCAATATATGTTTTATTATCGGGATAAGATAATGGACAATACACTTGAATTTTTCCTACATATGGCCGTAGCAACTCAAATGTTTCCTGATGTCTGCATGTTTTTGTCGCAGAATGTCCAACCATCACTTTAGTGAATGTACCATCCTCCACCTTATCAGCCGCCTCAGGAAATAATTGATAAGAATAAATTGCCATCTGATGTATTGCACTTGTCTTATATCGTTCTTTTAATTCTTCATAATCATAATTAGTAACTGCTGCTTCTAGCTGTTCAATAAATTTCTTTCTCAACATTTCCTTCATAAACAATATTATGGTAGGATTTTTATGAGCTGCATTATAAAAATCATATAGATCACCTCCCCATATCACCCATACATAATATTTGTTATATCTTTTTTTCAGCCTATAAAAATACAGCATGTCAAAATAACGAAGAAATAATCCATGAAAGATAACCCTTTCACTTTTCTTGTAAATCTCAACAAATTTACTTTCTTTTTGAAAAAGATCATTTATAAAGCCTACATTATTCAACGACTCAACAAATTCCTTATTACAAAATCTTCGTTCTCCTTTTGTATAAATATAAAAATAGTGCTCCCCAGAATGAAACAGGCGGTTTACACGCTCAATATAATCTTCTGTAAATTTTTCATCAGGAAAAATATGTAATATCATCAAAATAACCTCACTCCAAGTTTTGTTTCTCTAAGTGTCATAATACCTTAAGTACCTTCCTGCATAAAAACAGAAACATATGGCACTGCTCCACTCTGATTTGAAATTCCCTCTATATAGACGGAATATGCCATAAAAAGTATCATAATCATTGTTGTGTATAAAACTCGCTTCAACCTATATTTCCTAATACATTTCAATATCCTTGGAATTAAAATAATCGCTGTTATTCCATAAAAAAAACGAATTCGATTGATCATAGGAAACATGCCATTAAATATAGATAATAAAACTGCTATATATTGCAGATTCATGTACCCATTATTCCTTACATCATCCTTATTCAAATAAATGACTCCAAATATATAAATCAAGACATTGATCGCCAGAGATATCAGCCCTGTAGCACTTCTATTAGTTCCAGTATAAGTAAAATAGGTAAGATAATATCCATGATTAAAACCTGTACTGATAACTAGAAAGCTGACAAAAGATGAAATATAAGGAGCCAACAAAAAAATCATCACAAAAGCAATCAACAGATATCTAGTTTTAATCTGTAGATGATAGATTATATATGCAGGAAGAAATATAAATGCAGTTTTATGAAACCCAAACGCGATAAGAATAGCGACAAGAAATTTTATCCATTTTTTTTGCTCGATATATTTTATAGAATAAACACAAACCGCACATGCCAATATCTGTCGTATTATATTGGTTGATTGAAAAAAATAACACATTCCCAGCAAAAGAAAAACACTGATCTCAGGTATGGAAGAATCATCCAATATTCTTTTATATATTAAGATTAAAAAAAGAAAAGATGTCAGTATAATCACCCATTGAAAAGAAAGCCCTATCCGATATACCAGCCTATTTAATTCTGTATATAAAATCTCATATCGATATGTATCACTGTTGTTTACAATATGATACATTTCTCTGTAAGAAACATAATCACTCCCAACTTCATATCGCAATGCTGACAAAAGAAACAGCGGAAGAGAACAGATAAATGCAGAGAGCCAACCCTGTTTCATATACAAATATCTGCATCTTATTCTTTTTACTATATGTATTGCCCCTATTGATAAAAAACAGCACACCCAATAAATTAACATAATTTAACTCTCATTTCTATTTTTGACATAGCTTATAAATTCCTCGTAATTTCTAATATAATCTTCCGTATTATAGTAATCAGATGCCGCCACACATAACACTGAATTTTTTTCCAACCACAACATCTCTCTCCATACTGGGCGATCTATAAGAATTCCTATTGATGGATCATTTAAAATAATTTCTTCTTTTTCTATTCCGTTATCTAACACTAACTGAATTTTTCCATATGGGCAGAACAATAACTGAGACAGCTCTTTATGGGCATGAAATCCTCTTCTTGTTCCTTCAGGAACCTTAGAAATATAATATATTCTCTTTATAGAAAAAGAAAAATCCTTCCTCTCCTCAAAAAATGACAACTCTCCTGCATTCACTGTAGGTATTGTCTTAATCGACAATACTTTACAGCCTGCTATCTGTTCCCTATTCTTTATATTGCCCTTATAATCATCTCCCGCAAGCACAGAGTACCATTTTAAGTTTTCACATCCACTATATCTATGTAACACCTTTTGAGGGACATGAAATGTCTCACCAAAATAATGTTTGTCATAAAACCGTATGGCTCTGTGATTCTCTTTTGACACACACCAATACACACTTGATAATTTTCTTTTATCAAATGCCAGATCTAATAATTCTGTCATGGCGAACCATGCATATCCTTTGGTCATTGCCTCGCTTCGCACAACTACTGCAAATTCCGCACTTTCTGTCTCATTATCTATATGTTTGAGGCTGACTGTTCCCATATACTCATCCTCATCAGACACCACCGCTCTATGTATTTCTTTATCCTCATTCTGACAATGAAGAATAAACTGCTCTGCATCTTCTATGGAAAACTTAGAAAAATTCTTTTTTAAGTTACGCGTCACCTCCATATCATGCATCCACTCTAACATCAACGGTGCATCTTTTAATTCTAATTTTCTTAACCGCATATCTGCCAAGTCCTCTATAAAAATTTTCTTATTTATCAGTTTTCAAAAAATTTACCTAGGAAAATCATTTGCTACCTGTATCACATATTCCGCTTCTTCTATCGTCATTCCAATATACATTGGCAAGCTAATTTCTGAGGCCGCACAATACTCTGCATATGGAATATCACCAACATGATAGGATAAGTCCTTATAACATTCTTCTAAATGACAAGGAATTGGATAATGTATCTGTGTATATACTCCATGAGCTTTAAAATAATTACAAATTTCTTCCCTTTCAAATCCCTGTGCAGGAAAAATAGGAAAAATATGAAATACATGTTCTGTTCCTTCTCGCAGTTGTGGAAGAATCATTTTATCATTCTTAATTTCTTTGAGATACATCGCAGCTATTTTCTGCCTCTCATTTGCTCCCTCTCTCTCATGTCTCAATGCTACTTGAAGAAATGCTGCCTGTATCTCGTCCATTCGACTGTTATAACCCAAAAGCTCATGCTGATATTTTTTTTGGCTTCCATAATTTCGTAACATCCGCACTCTCTCTGCAACATCCAATTGATTTGTCACCACTGCTCCGGCATCTCCCAGCGCACCTATAGGCTTTGTCGGATAAAAACTAAAACATGCAACATCCCCAAACGTTCCTGTTAAACATCCACGGTAATATGCTCCATGTGATTGAGCACAGTCTTCAACTACATACAAATTATGCTTTCTTGATACTTCCATAATAGAATCCATATCACATGGCTGCCCGTATAGATGTACCACCATAACTGCTTTTGTATTCTTTGTGACCGCCCTTTCTATCTCGCTTGCACAGATTCCAAAATATAAATCTACATCTACAAAGACAGGTTTTGCTCCCGTCTCTGACACAGCCAAAGCCGTTGCGATAAATGTATTGGCTGGGACAATCACTTCATCTCCAGCGCCAATGCCAAGTCCTTCCAACGCCAAACGAAGAGCATCCAGCCCATTACCAACACCAACACAATGCCTTACCCCCAAATATTTCGCAAATTCATTCTCGAACTTCCTTACTTCTTCTCCAAGAATATACTGCCCTGAGCGCATCACCCGCAACCCAGCTTCTTCCCATTCCTTCTCGTACCTTTGATATTGTCGCCTTAGTACAGAAAACTCAACCTCCATTTTAATCCTCATTTCCATGACTATTTTTAGAAACAGCTAATATGGACTACCTGCTGTATTTTCCTTTATCACCTCATTCAGATAACGCTCAGCTACTTCTTTTTCCGAATAATTCATCGCCATATTTACACCATTCTGTCCAATCTGATTTTTTTCTTTTGCAGTCATCAAAGCAATTCTATTGTATATCTCTAACAACATCTCTGTATCTCCGGGTTTACACAAAAATCCATTCACTCCATCCTGTATCATACCGTCAAATCCCCCTCCCTTCGATGCAATTACCAAGCATCCCTGAAGCATTGCTTCCATATACACCATTCCATAGGTTTCCCCGTCACTGATCAATGTAAAAATATGAGACTTTCTCATATATTGGAGTACTTCTGCCCGCTCCCGTCTTCCAAGCAGTGTAATCTGCCCCCTCGCCCATGACCTTTTAACCAATCTATCAATCTCTTCCTTTTCCGGTCCGCCACCGATAATATCCAAAGTAGATTTTCTATCATTAGCGACCTTACAAAATTGGCTAAATGCGTCAATCACTTTATCTAAATGCTTTCGTTTTATAAAGCTTCCCACATAAAGAAATCGAAATCCATCTGTATTGCAATGTTTTTCCACCAATCTAACAGCAGTCTCCACCGCATCATTTGGAACTCCTGAGCGACACAAAAATGGAAGCTTAGACAGATTTAGGTCTCTCTTTATCACTTTCGCTTCTAACTCCGATCGAGCACCTATCGCACCTATTTTCTTCACCAAACGATCCAAATGATATTTTTGAATATTTTTCTTAGAACAATCCTGATGAAATACAATGGAAGATCCAGCATGATAATACCAAGCAACTCTCGCCACAAGTTCTGCAGATGGATTTGCAAAATGCCCTATTACAAGATCTGGATGAAACTCTTGCTTTTGCAATTCCCAAATGATTCTTCTCATCTGCCTTTTCATAGAAAACTTTGAATATCCTGCTCCGGGATATAACTTAAGCATGGGATATCGATATACTTTAGCTCCACACTCCATATAGTTTAGTTTCTTTCTGGATCTTGCCGATGGCACCATAGTAGAAATTCTATTGGCATATTTCTCCTTAATCCTTTTTGGTATTACATAATAGAGAAAGGGAAATTTACTTGGGCAATGCATAACTACAACCTTATGTCCTGCGGCTACCCACTCTTTCACAAAATAATTCACTGTTTTGGTAGGCTTATTGTCTCCCATATCATCTGGTTGGGAATACATTTGTGTTATTACCAGTAAGTTCATTCTTGTACCTCCCCACACACCTGTCAAAAACCTCATCCCAAAGGCATTAAGTTTACACTGCCCATGCGGTCAGCCATTTGCCTCGTTACTCATAAGAATATATTTGAAAAAACTTTCGAATTGCTTTGACGTAGCGCTGATTCTTATTTTCTCTTCTCTATCTGATCAAGAAGTACCATCACCAGATTTTTATAATCAAATTCTTCCGCAACCCTTCGACAATTATCACTATATCTGCGAAATAACTCTATATCATTCTTTTTCATATCTCTCAATCTGACAATCCCATCAGCAACTGCTTCTGGATTATTGTCTACCACCATACCACACTCTCTATTTCTCACAATATCATAATTTGGTTGAACCATAGATAAAATTGGATGACCACTGGCAAGATACATAAATAATTTATTTGGACTTAATCCATATCTACAAATAGAACCTTCCATAAAATTAAATAAATTAATATCGCATCTTGATAACATATTGGGAGCATATTCTACATCTAACCTTCCCTTAAATACAATATTGTAAAGCTTATCATTTTTAGCTTTGTCTTCTAATTCCTGCCGATATTCTCCATCTCCATAAATCAAAATCTGAATTCCCTGCTCCCCACGCCTCTGAAGCACACGCGCTGCACAAACAATTAAATCAACTTGATTTGCTTTTCGAATGGATCCAAGATAGACTGCTTTAAATTGATCGGAATCTAGCTCTTGATCCCTCAACCATACATTTTTTCTTTGTCTATCAAAAGTTTCTAAATCTACTCCATTATTCAAATACCCAATGTTACTAATATCCACTTTTCCGCCATGAACCTTGTCCCAACAGCGATCTACGATATAATCTTTTCCTCCTTCAAATGAAAAAATAATTCCATCTGCATTTGCATAAGAAATATACTCCATCTGATATAATATCTTGGTAATAATATTTTCTCTTTTTAAAAATCCGGCATCAATAAAACTTTCCGGCCATAAATCTAAAATATCATAAATTATTTTTGTTCCATATTTTCTTTTCCATTTCAAAAATATATTTCCAAAAAATCCAGCAAAATTACTTACAATAATATCTGGTCTTGGCAATTGCCTTCTGATCCGCCAAAGTGTGTTCTGAAATTTCATTGATGTCAGCGCTCTTTGTATATTTCCTTTATAATCTTTTTCACGAACAATAATAAATTTTGCGCCATCAAACTTTACCTTTCTATAAGAAATATTATCTACTATAAGATTTTTATCTCTTCCATGAATCTTACTGCCGCAAATAATATATACCAGATAACCTTTTTCCTCCAAATATTGGCTTAACATAATCTGCCTTGTACGCGCAGCAATCGGTACAGCATATTCATTTACTAACCATACTACTTTTTTATTCATCTGTAATTCCTTCACATATTACTTTTTTATCACTATAATAGATAAAATAATTTAAGTTACATTCATCATTAAAAATTAATTTCGATGGTGTCTCGCTCACTTTATGTTTTTCATATAACCATGAATATTTCTCACAATTATCAAATAATTGATACAAAGCTGCATTTTGTTCCGTGATAAATCTTACTCCTGCATATCTCTTTCCAAGTATATGTCTCCACGGTTCATGTCCTTCCAGTCTTCCTAAGGATGCCAATATAATTCCAGTAACTATAGGATATCCAGTACTTAATTCTGTCAGCGGATAAGTAATATGATCGCCGCCCGGTCTTGCATTAACCTCAATTAAATAAATTTCTCCATCGATTATCTTAATTTCTGTATGGCAAGGACCATTCTCTATTTTCAGTGCCAACAAAATATCTGACACAACCTTATCCACTTTTTCTCTCATCTTAGAAGTCAAATCTGCTGGTTGATCGTGCCCTAACTCTAAACATCTAGGCGGACCAGATGTAATTTTCTTTGTCACCTGAACAATATATGGTTTTCCCTTATAGCTTAAACTTTCTACAGAATATTCCTGCCCACCCTGAAGATATTGTTCCACCAAAACTCCTTCTATTCTTGAATACTTTGCTGATCTGCCAACTTCTCTTTCTAATTCAGCCTGCGTATTAACCACCATAATTCCTCTTTTTCCTCCCGCTGCTAACGGTTTTACAATAAGAGGATATATTTCAAGCTCTGGAATATCTTCTTTTGTACATTTCCAATATATAGGCTGTCTCAATCCCTGTACCTGTCTTGTCTTCTCTCTATTTAAAAATTTATTCGTTATCTCCCTCGCAACCTCTACACGATTTCCCACAAGATCCATTTGAGCCGCAATCAATGCTGCTGGGTATATTGTCAATTCTGTAGTTGCTATTACCCCATTTACGCTGACCGCTCTGCATACTGCGACAATATGATCTATATCAAAAATATTTATTTCATAAAAATAATCCACATATGAAACCGCAACATCGTCCTTATTAAATGAAAAACAATGTGTCTCTATTTCTAATTCTTTGGCACGTTCGGCAAGTATTTTTGCAAATGTTCCTGAGCCGATAATCGCTATTTTATTCATATTATTGTTTCCTTACCTTTTGGCTTCTTCATCTTAAATATTGTTTTACCATCTGATAGATCTCATCTTGAAAGCTCTGCTTGTAATGAAAAGCCAGAGACACTTTGTTTTCTGCATCCACATGTGTATAAATTGACTGTATTGTTGAAATATCCATCTCTTTGTCAATCATCTCATACAATCGTGTCGCCAACGCTTGTCTTCTATATTTCTCAAAAATTTGAATAGCTCCAATATACAATCGTTTTTTCAATTGAAAGGAATATGGATATGCCCAGATAAATCCCGCAATTTCTCCTCTGATAGTAATACAATACCCAATGGCCTTCTCTTCATCTAAGTAATCCGCAAACTCCTCTATTTTCGCCATGGCATCGTTATAGCAAAAATAATTTATATACATGTGATTTCTGATATTATCCTCATACAGTCTAGCAAATACCTCTTGTTTCTCCTTTACATACTTTTTATTTAATCTCTGTATCTCTCCCCCCCCCCGATAGGTATTTGCCCTTTTTCGATCCATAGATGAAACTTGCTTTACAAGCTGAATTCGCTCCTTTTTATAACCTGCTCTTTCATAAAATCTCAATGCCCCTTGATTTTGTGCCTCCGCGTGAAGATAAATTGCTTGAAAACCCAAATCTACTGCGACATCTTCCATTTTTTTCAACAATTCTTCTCCATAATGCTTATTTCTAAATTCTGAATCTATATGAAGAATACTTACATACAATCTCTTTTTATCATCCCGAAATGGGTAAGGATAAGACCACAAAAAGCCTATCAGTCTTTGCTCCTCAAAAGCACCAAATACAATTGCCTTCTCTTGATCTAAATAATCATGCAATTCTTGATACTTCTGGTACGCTTGCTCCTCTACATAAGATTCCTCAAACGCTGCATTTTTCACACTCTCATAAATATAATAAGTTAGTTCTTTCTGATATTTCTCACAATCCTTGGCAAATAATCTCTTAATCTTCAAGTCAATACCTCTTGTATTACAGCCATCAAACAATCTACCATTCTCTCCATATCATCTAATTCATATCTTTGATCAATTGGCAGACATAGATTATTTTCGTAAAAGCTTTCTGCTTCTTCACATATGTGGGGAAGAATATTTGCTCTCGGCCAGATAATTGGTGAATATATTCGTTTTTCACAAAGTCCCTTTTGCAGAGCATCTCTATTCTTAATAAAAATAACAAAATAAAATGGTACATCATCACATGATACTTTTGGTGTCAATATTTTTATTTTCTTGTTTTCTGCTAAACAGTTATATATAAACATATAATTTCTGCGCCTTTTTTTCTTTAATGATTCAATATTCATAGACGCCTGTATCGCCTCTGCCATCGGACTTATTTTATACAATCTCTGTTCTTTCTCTAAGATCCTTTCGGCTTTCTGAAATAAAGTAAGAAATTCTCCCTTATCTTCTGTCTCTCCACTTATATATCTATACTTTGCATGTCCAGCCTCTATTTTAGCAGTTTCTAATATAACGTTATATTCTCTTGGCTTATTCTCAAATTTTCCCTCCTTGCACACCGCATATGCTCCATCGGGATGTCCTCCCCATTTTCTCAAGCTTCCTATTGTATAATCAAATTCTATATATTTTGGATTGCTGTATAAACACTGCGTTCTATCTTCTATAAATACAACACCTTGCTGCCTATACTTTTCTATCACCTGTTCACATTCTATCAATGTATCAAATCCAAAATATCTATGAACCAGAACGACCTGCGCCTGACTTTTCTCTAAAGCTTCCTGAAGCATTTTACCTGTAAGCATGAAATAACTATCCAAAGAATATGTATATAATTGATATCCATAATTCAAAAATGGGCGTATCACTGTCTCACAAGTAAAAGATGGTATCAATGCTATCTTTCTTATTTTTTTCTTCCATTGTTCTATATGATTAAGGACAAAACCCTCCGCTCCTCTTCCAGTAGATAAAAATACAATATCACTGCCGATAATATGATAGTTTTCTAAATTTTTAAGTCTATTTTTTCCAAATGTCTCTGCCGGATCAATCCAAAAATTACTCCCTATTTCTTTATACACTCTTCTCTTCTCTTTCTACATGCAAAGGCTGATGAAGAATACACTCCTTCCCGTCCACCCAAATATGTACTCTTCCCTCCTTGTCTATAGTACCTTTTGTTACATCTGCAACATTTTCTCTTTTACATACTTTAATTAATGTCTGAAATATAATTCTCATATCTCCCATAAAAGTTATTTTTTTTATATATTCCAGATCATATTGAAAGATTTCCTCCCATGTAAGAAAGCTTCGACCATTAACCTGAGCCAAGCCTGTCAGCCCCGGTCTGACATCATGTCTGTGATGCTCCTCTTTTGTATAATAAGGAATATATTCCATCATCAAGGGTCTTGGTCCAACCATTGACATATCTCCTTTTAAAATATTAATAAGCTCAGGAAGCTCATCAATAGACATCTGCCGAATTAACTTTCCAAAAGGTGTCAACCGTTTTTCATCCGATAATAATTTTCCATCCTTTCCACACCGTTCTGTCATAGATCGAAATTTATATAAGTAAAATATTTTTTCCTTTAATCCCGCTCTTTTCTGTAAAAATATAATTGGTGCTCCAAGTTTTATCCTCACAAGAATTGCCATTATAACAAACACAGGACTTAATACACATAAAAGAATTAAAACTAGCACAATCTCTAATGGTCTTTTTAACACTGCCTCATACGGACCATATGGAATATGATCTTTTACCGCCGCTGCGTTCTTTTGTATTGTATTTGTCTTCCAATAGATGCCTAACCCAACAATGCATCCAAACAAAATGGAAAAAATTATTTTCACAGTTTTCTTCATATTCCTTTTATACTCCCAGTTATTCAAAACACCTACAAACTATTTTAATTACTTTATTTTGTTGCTCTTCTGTCATCTTATTATCAGAAGGAAGACACAAACCTCTGTGAAATAAATCTGTACTGACTTCTCCGTCTATCGTTATATAAAGATGATTTCTGTACACAGGTTGCAAGTGCATGGGTTTCCAGAGAGGTCTCCCCTCAACATGAAATTCTTTTAGCACCTCCAATATTTCATCCGGGCAAGTTTTTCCAAAAACATGCACAAACAAATATTCCTTTTCTGATCGCACGCTCTCGCACATGGCCTCTCTGTTTATCAAACAACAACTTAACCAAAAATTCGGTTTACTGTTCTCTACATCCCAAGGATTCATCTCTACAGATAAATCACATAAGCCTTCTTTATAGCGCTGATAGATCCTTGTTTTCTGTTTTATATGTTCTTCTAAATATTCCAACTGCCCTCTTACTATCCCGGCAATTACGTTGGACATTCTATAGTTATACCCTATCTGCTCATGCTGATACCAAGAAGCTTCCTCCCTGCTCTGTGTACTCCACTTTCGTGCCTTTCTTGCATCTTCCTCAATATTTGTAAGCAGTGCACCCCCACTGGAACCTGTTATAATTTTATTTCCATTAAAACTGAACACAGCATAATCACCAAAATTTCCCGCTGATATACCACAATAAACCGCACCCAAAGCCTCTGCTGCATCCTCAATCAAAAGTGCCCCATGTGCATCACAAATCTTTCTAATCTGTCTCATTTTCCCCGGTGTACCATATAAATGAGCATAAACCACCAATTTCACATCTCTATATCGCCTAAATGCATACTCTAGTGCCTCTGGACTCATATTCCATGTATCACGCTCAGAATCAATAAAAACCGCTTCTCCTCCTTCATAAGCTACAGGGTTTACTGTAGCACCAAAAGTCATATCGGAACAAAAAACCTTATGCCCAGCTAAAGATCCTATACCTGCCTGCGGTGTACCATATAGACGCTCTCCCGCTAGCCTAACTGCAAGATGAAGTGCTGCCGTCCCACTTGACAGAGCAACCACATATTTCACTCCTACATACTCCGCAAGCTGTCTTTCAATTTTATCAATATGAATTCCAACTGTACTCATCCAATTAGAGGCATACGCCTCCTCCATATATTTCAGTTCTTCTCCATGCATCGTTGGAGAAGAAAGCCATATTTTCTCATCAAATGGTTCTATATTATCAAACCTTTGATCAAACCTTAAATCAATCATTTTTGCTCCCATCTGTCAACTTTTGTAATAATTCATATAAATGAGATTACATCTGCTGCTTCGACTCCTCTTCTTTTACCTAATAACTCCCAGTACAATTGCCATAAAGCTTCTTAAAGAGCCTTGTTATCTTAATATTAAATCAAGATATCTCTCTTTCTGGGTGGTACTGTACCCCGCAGGTCAATTCCCCAGAATTTACCTGATCTATATCAATGTTATATTGATTGCTATCTTCGTCTCGCTTTTTACCTTCTGTCATATACATCATCACTCCATTCTCAAAAGGTATACTTTTTGAGAATCCAAGTACTTTTGTGCACCTTGTATAAAAAACCGAAAAAAAACACTTGCAAAAGCCATGAAATATGGTAAAATAGCACATAGAAAAATCACTCCGAAAAAGTATACCTTTTCGGAGTGATTTTTAAACGTTATTTCTGTATATTTTAATAGCCTTGCATAATTAACACAGTGCTCCAAATTTCCTTTACATAAAATTAAACAATCAAGTGGAAAGGATTCTTTTCCCTGCTCGTCACTTGATCCATGTACTGTCTTTTTAGTAGATTTCTCCCTGCAGCCTTCGCTGCTAATTTACTACGTACCCATGCGCAAAAAAACAGGGAGGTATCTCCCTCCCTTTTATTGCTCTGCCGAATATATCCTATCGTCTAATTCTTCCAAGGCATCTCCCATTGATATGTTTCAAGATCCACCCGCCCATTTATACATTCCACGCCTTCTGCCTTAAGCAGATCAATCTGTCTATTTCCTCCTCCAAAAGCAAATGCCTCTGAGACTTCTCCATGCCGATTTACCACCCGATAACATGGAATAGTATCTGGATCAGGATTACTGTGCAGAGCATAGCCAACCACTCTTGACCACCGTCTATTTCCTGCAAGTGCTGCCACCTGCCCATAGGTCGCCACACGTCCATATGGAATTTGCTTGACCACTCGATATATTTTTTCAAATGTATTTTCCATCTTTCACATATCCCTCGATTCCACCACCAACAGCACACCCTCACGGCACAGAATCCGCCCTTCTTTTCCCACAATCTCATTGCTAATTCCAAGCGTCGGAGTTAGAAAGAGATCCATGGTATGTTCCTTTAACGGATATCGAAAACCCTCCAGTGTAATGCCCTTTGCAATCTGTGTATAAGGAAATACGGACACATATTTTCCATAAGCCTCGTTTTTCTTTATCACACATTCTCTATCCACAAGGCGCAGACGGTTATAGCGATCATATAAAAATGCCTTTATCGAATCCTTAGAGGCAGAGTAGATAAGCCCCAGCAGACGAATATTTCCTATTGTGTGATCCAGCCTGCCCCCTGTTCCCCCAAGAATATCAATCTGTGTACTCTTGTACTCGATCGCCATATTGATAGCGATCTCACTATCAGTGTCGTCCTTCTCCGGCTGAAATCTACGTATCCTGATAGCAGGATCTCTCTCATACTCTGCAAGCAAAGCTCCATCAATCGTATCAAAATCTCCTACAATATCCGTTGGCATTATGCCAAGCTCACGAAGACATGCAAGACCTCCATCGACCGCAATGATCGTGTCATAACTTTTACCATCCAAAAAAGAAAGGGCAAAATCCTCCTCCATTTTGCCCCCTGCCATCACTAATGTCCTTCGACCGGGCAACTGCCCGCTCTCTACATAACTTGTATTCACTAAACTATGCATATTCTTCAAATACCTTGCGAAATTCCTTTACATTCTTCCATGCATCACCCATAAATATGCTGGAGCCAGCGACAATAACATTAGCACCTGCATCTATCACCTCACGCACATTGGATAGATTAATGCCTCCGTCAACTTCAATATCGATGTCAAGCCCGCGATCTGTGATTATCTTGCGAAGCTCCTTTATCTTCCTTGTCATGCGCGGAATATACGCTTGTCCCCCATAACCGGGATTCACTGTCATAAGAAGAATCATATCCACATACTCCAGTTCATATTCCAACACTGACACCGGCGTCGCAGGATTTAACACAATTCCAGCCTTTTTCTCATAAGACCTGATCTTTGCGAGCGTGCTGTCCAGACACACACACGCCTCAGCGTGAACCGTGATAATATCTGCTCCTGCATTGACAAAATCAGCGATATAGCGGGCTGGCTCCCGCATCATAAGATGCACATCAAACACACAGTCCGTCACCTTGCGCACACATTCTATCATCGGTATGCCGCAGGCAATGCTTGGGACAAAATCTCCATCCATCACATCTATGTGAATATAGTCCGCCCCGGCATCTGCCACAGTCTTAATCTCCTCGCCAAGCTTTGAAAAATCAGCCGCCAATATTGATGGTGCAAGCTTTAACATACTTTTCCTCATTTCTGCGCCGCTTTTGTATAAAGCAATTTTGTGCTAAGCAGCGCATAGACACAAATTGCTACATGTAAATTAGTTTCTATCTTTTCTCTTAACGTCTTCTATTTTCTTTTCTTTCGTTGTACAATCCTACATAATCCTCATAGCGGATCTGGCTTATCTTTCCCTCTTTTAGAGCCTCTTTCACCGCACAGTCCGGCTCATGTATATGCACGCAGCCGGTAAAACGGCACATCCCTTCGTACTCCCTAAATTCTATAAAATAATCCTTGAGCTCATCCTTGTCAAATTCATCGATATAGAGAGAGGTAAATCCCGGAGTGTCCATAAGGTAAGCACCTTCCTCCAGATGAAACAGCTCACTGTGTCGCGTGGTATGTTTGCCGCGCCGGATCTTCTCACTGATACATGCTGTCTCCATATTGGCATCTGGTTTTAACAGATTGAGCAGAGTGGACTTTCCCACACCGGAGGGACCGGCAAGCGCTGTCGTCCTTCCCTTAAGAAGCTCCCGAAGCTGCTCCACTCCCTCCCCTGTCTGATTGCTGATATACAAAATGGGATAATGACAGATGGTATAAGCGTGCTTTAGTTTTACAAGCTGCTCCTCCTTTAACAGATCTGTCTTGTTAAAACAGATAATGGTATCTACCTGATACTTCTCCATCATAATCAAAAATCGATCCAACAAATTAAAGTTCGGCTCCGGGTCCATGGCAGCAAACAGAATCAACGCCTGATCGATATTGGCGACATTCGGTCTCTTTAACTCATTCTTCCTCTGAAACAGTTGAATAATATTCCCTGTCTTCTCCTTCTCATCTAAAACATCGATTTCCACATCATCGCCCACCAAAGGCTTGATCTTCTGGCTGCGAAAAATTCCCTTTGCCTTACATTCAAAGATTCCAATCTCCTGCACATGAACATAATAAAAGCCTGCGATTCCCTTAACAATCTTTCCCCTCATACTCTTTTTCGATCCCCATTACTGAAAGTCAACCAGACAGCTTCCACATGAATATTCTGCTCCTCCAAAGGTAAGCGTCACCTCCACACTTCCCTCTGTCAGTCCCGGCTCTCCCTCAAATCCTGACAATGTATATGGAAAGCTTGCGGGAGTCACTGTGACAGTTTCCAGCACTCTGGATATTGTTCTTCCATCCTCCGTCGTCTGTACTAACTCCAGCTTCATAATTGCCTCCGCATAGCGCTCCAAATTGGAGGATGCTGGTCCCGGCACATTGGTTCGGATAAAGCTGTAGCCGTCATTTGTAATATATTTAGACACCTGACTCTTATTGATGGTAACGCTGCCTGTGAGCGCCGGGCGCTCTGCCGCAACGACAAGATTGATCTTTGTTCCTTCTTTCACTGTCTCCCCGGCATCAATGCTCTGACTGACAATTGTTCCGGGAGTCCCGCTGCCAGAATCATCCTCTGAGGTCTCACCTACAATCAGTGAGTTTTTCTCTATCTCAAGCTTTGCCTCCTCCAATGTCTTTCCAAGAAGAGACGGCACCTTGACGTCCTTAAATTCTGGTCCTTGGCTGAGGAATAGCACCACCTTATCTTCCGGGGATACCATCGTTCCCTTGGCAGGAGAGGAGCTTACTACATATCCCTGCTCTATCTCATCACTGTAGGTGTACTCTGTGGTATAATTAAGATTGCTAGAAGCCAATATCTCGGCAGCAGCCTGCTCCGATCGATTTGTCACATCCGGCATCTCAATCTTCTCTGGTCCTGAGCTAATCACTAGGGCTACAGAGGTATTCCTTGGAATAATTTCATTCACCTCAAACTCTGCGCGGATCACACGTCCTTTCTCCACTTCATTCGAGGTCTCAAATGTGCGGCTTCCCATACCCAGATTCGCCTGATTTAAAGCAATCAACGCATCATTCTCCGTGTATCCAATCACGTTAGGCATTGGAACACCATTTTCCTCCTTCTTGCTCTCCGTCTCCTGTGTGCTCTGTGTCGCCGCCTCCGTAGTTGTCTGCCCCTGTGTATTTGTATTTCCCCCGGTATTTGGCTTAGGCATCAGGCGAACAACAATAAACACGAGAAGACAGACAATCAATATAGCCGCTGCCACCATAAAAACCGTCATCATACGTTCTATCTTTGGATTTACGCGCTCCTCCGGCTCATCCTCCTCTTCATAGAACTTCTGATCATACACTTTTTTCTCGTGTTGTTTTCTGTCCTGCTTTCTGGCAGGAAGCTCCTTCTCCTCCGGGCGGCTGGTGCGGTTGATAATTGTCACCTCCTCCTGTGTCAGCGACACGGTGGGAGTCGCTATATTCGCCGTGGAAAGCTCAACAAAATCTTCATTCGGCGTCACAAGAGATTGTTTTAAGTCCGCTATCAACTCTGCTGCCTTCGAGTAGCGGCGCTCTGGTTTCTTCTGTGTACATTTATAGATAATCTTCTCCACGCTGATTGGCAGATCAGGAACGACATCCCTTGGGGAAGGAATCTCCCCCTGAATATGCTGCAGCGCCACCGCCACAGTGGTATCACCCTCAAAGGGAACATAGCCGGTAATCATCTCATATAGGGAAATTCCAAGAGAATAGATGTCGCTGCGCTCATCACTATAGCTTCCCCTTGCCTGCTCCGGCGAGATATAATGCACGGAGCCCATGGCATTGGAATTGATCGTCTGCGCAGAAGAGGCTCTGGCAATGCCGAAATCTGTCACCTTAACCTTGCCCTCTCTGGAGATAATAATATTCTGTGGCTTAATATCACGATGAATAATGTGATGACTGTGCGCGGTCTGGATTCCCTGCGCCACCTGAATGGCAATGCTGACTGCCTCCTTGACATCCAGCCGACCCTTTTTCTCTATGTAGGTCTTTAAGGTAATCCCCTCCACCAGCTCCATCACAATATAGTAAAGCCCGCTGTCCTCCCCGACATCATAGATATTCACGATATTGGGATGGCTTAAGCCTGCCGCTGCCTGCGCCTCCGCCCGAAATTTGGACACAAAATTCTTGTCCTCGCTAAATTCCTGCTTAAGCACCTTCACTGCGACATAGCGGTTCAGCTTATGGCATTTTGCCTTATAGACATCCGACATGCCACCTGAGCCAACCTTGCCAAGTATCTCATATCGGTCGCTCAAAAAAGTTCCATTATTTAACATACCTGCACCTCAAATTCATCCGGCTCGATGAGAATCACTGAAATATTATCTCTCCCGCCGTTTTTATTTGCCAGTTCTATCAGATGAAGAACCTTTTCTTTCGTGGTTTTCTGCTTATGGTTTACGATATGGAAAATATCTGCTTCCTCTATCATATTCGTCAATCCATCTGAACATAACAGAACTGCTTCCTTTTCCGCCAATTCCACCTCAAAGAAATCCGCCATCACCTTGCTGTTTACCCCGATTGCGCGGGTAATAATATTTTTCTTTGCATGGTTTCTGGCCTCTGCCTTGTCGATCTCCCCCATAGATACCATTTCTTCCACCAGAGAATGATCCCTTGTAATCTGACGCATGGTATCGCCAATAACATACAGCCTGCTGTCCCCGACATTCGCCACATAGAGCGCTGTCCCAATAATAACTGCAGCTACGAGCGTCGTGCCCATTCCCTCATACTCTGGAGAACTCTTTGATCGGATATAAACCTCATGGTTCACTTCCTTGATAGCCTCCCCAATAATACTTATCGGACTTCCGCTCTTCTTAAGCTTTGCCGTCTGTAAAAACACCTCCACGGCACAGGATGATGCCTGCTCTCCCGCCTTATGCCCGCCCATCCCGTCCGCAACAATAAATAAATTCGGAAGCTGTCCAACCGGGTTCTGTGTGTAGTAAATATAGTCCTGATTTACTGCGCGGTTTCGTCCTATATCTGTCATTCCATATGCCCGCATGCCTCTCCCTCCATTTCCCTTTGTTTCTCTCTATAACTTCTTCTAAGTTGTCCACAGGCACCATCAATATCTCTGCCCATTTCCCTTCTTATAGTAACATTTATTCCGTATTTTTCAAGCTTATTTTGAAAATTAAGAATTTCTTTATTTTGGGATTCTTTATAATTTCTCTCTTTTATGGGATTCACAGGAATTAAATTCACATGACAATTCATATGCAAAATCCGCTCTGCAAGCTCCTCTGCCGCCGCCTCGCTGTCATTTACCCCTCGAACCAAACTGTACTCAAATGTAATCCGCCTTCCTGTCTGATCAAAATAATATCGGCAGGCATCAAGCACCTCATCCATCTGATAAGCATTTGCAATCGGCATAAGCGCTTTGCGAATCTCATCATTGGGAGCATGTAGGGACAATGCCAGCGTGATCTGTAATCCCTCCTCTGCCAATCTCTTTATCTGTGGCACCAGACCGCAGGTGGACACTGTGATATTTCTCTGGCTGATATGAAGACCATCCTTATCAGAGACCATATGGATAAATTTTATTATATTCTCATAATTATCCATCGGCTCCCCGCTTCCCATAACGACGATATGAGAAACCCGCTCTCCTGTGAGCTTTTGAATCTGATAGATCTGATCCAAGAGCTCTGCAGGCGTCAGATTGCGCTCCAGCCCATCAATAGTGGAGGCGCAGAACCGACAACCCATCCGACAGCCAACCTGAGAAGAAATACACACGGAATTTCCATGATGATATTTCATAAGTACACTTTCAATCATATGCCCGTCATGCAGCTCAAACAAATACTTTTTCGTGCCGTCAAGCTTTGACTCCTGAACCTGTACCTGCCTCAAGGAATCTATGTGATAAGCATCTGAAAGCCTCTCCCGAAGCTCCTTGGAAAGATTTGTCATCTCGTCAAAGCTCCCCGCAAGCTTCTGGTGAAGCCAGCTATAGATCTGCCCTGCACGAAATGCCTTATCTCCCGCTGCCAAAAGCTCTGCCTCAAGCTCCTTCTTTGTATATGATTTGATGTCCTTTTTCAATCTTTTTTCCATATAAGCTCTACCTTCTTCTAAGCCTTGCCAAAAAGAATCCATCACAGGGGTTGATCCCCGGCAGGAATGTAAGACTGCCCTCTTTTGCATCCTTTCTCTGCTCTGTCGTCAAACTATTTATTAATTCCTCAGGAAGATAATCAAGGAGGCTCTCCATCTCAAAAGGCAAATGTGAGAGCATCCACGCCACATTCTCCTGATTCTCTCCCGGATTGATTGTGCAGGTGCTATATATCAAGCAGCCGCCCGGCTTTACATAGCGGCTGACTGTCGTGAGCAGCTCTCTTTGCAGGGCAGCAAGCTCCTCTAGATCTTTATTGGTAATTCTGTACTTTAGATCATTTTTCTTTCCAATCACGCCAAGCCCAGAGCACGGAAGATCAGCGAGCACCACATCTGCTCTCTGCTCCCATGTGCTGTCGTACTTGGCTGCATCCCAAAGACATGCCCGTATATTAGAAAGTCCTGTGCGGGCTATATTCTCCTCAAGCAGACCTATCTTATACTCTGTCAGATCCCTCGCCTCCACATAACCAGTACCACGAAGCTTCTCCGCCACGTGAAGACTTTTTCCTCCCGGCGCCGCACAGACATCTATTATCTGAAAGCCCTGCCTGATTCCTGCCGCCTCCGCAACCATCATGGAACTGATATCCTGAACGACAAAATAACCTTCTTGAAATGAAGGCAACCCCTCAAGATAATCATAGCCTGATAATTCCAGCGCGTAGGAAGGCCACACACATAATTTTCCTTCCACCTGTTCCTTTTTTAAAAGCTCGACAATTTCCTCCCTAGAGGCTTTGTCAAGGCAGCAGCGCACAGTGGTTTTTCTCTCCTCCAAGGATGCTTTAAGAAGCTTTTCTGTTATCTCCACCCCATAAGCTTTCTTCCATTCCTCCACCATCCATTCTGGCGTGGAATAGCGAACAGAAAGATCCGTCTGGGATGGATCACAAAGTTTTTCCAAAAGCTTCTCCTTCTCCCTCGCTATCGTTCTTAAAACGCCATTGACAAACCCTGTAAGATTGCGAAATCCCTTTTTTCTGGCAAGGCGCACCGCCTCGTTGCAGGCGGCACTGTCCGGCACACTGTCCATATAGAGAAGTTGATATGCACCCATGCGCAAGATCATGCGTATCACAGGCTTCATTTTTCGTGCCGGGATACTAGCACAGGCAGAAAGCACATAGTCCAGTGTTATCACTCTCTCCAATGTACCCTCGGTCAGTCTTGTAAAAAAGGCTCTTTCCCTCTTATCCAGATATTGATATTTCTTAAGAGCCTTCGCAATTACCAGATGGCTCAGCGTCCCTTCCTCCAAGATAAGAAGCAGTGCCTCCAAGGATATCTCCCGGACATCTGTCCTACCCTTCTCAGTCATCACGCCTGCCTCCAAATAAGATAACCAAGCGCAGAAGCTGCAAAAGCGTGGAAGCTGCCCCTGCTACATAGGTAAGTGCTGCGGCCTTTAATACTGTTCTTGCACTCTTTACCTCGTCCGTATATAAAATCCCCGTATCCTTTAAAAGCACCAGCGCTCTGCTGGACGCATTAAACTCCACCGGAAGCGTCACAAGCTGGAATAAAACCGCCAGCGAAAAAAGAATAATTCCAAGATGTATCAAAGTTGTATTATACCCAAGAAAGATTCCAATCAAAATCATTGGCCAAGACAGAGCTGAACCAATATTTACCACCGGAACCATACTTTTTCTTATGGTAAGCGGTGAATAATTTTTCGCGTGCTGTACTGCATGACCGCACTCGTGCGCCGCCACACCAATGGCCGCCACAGAGCGTGCGCCGTAGGTGGTATCTGACAGGCGAAGTACCTTGTTCGTCGGATCATAGTGGTCCGTCAGATCACCCGCCACATGCTCGATCCTCACATCATAGATACCAGAGTGTTGCAAAATTCTCTCCGCGGCCTCCGCTCCTGTCATACCGCTCATCGCGCGCACCTTCGCATATTTTGCGTAAGTTGATTTCAATCTCGCGGACGCGATAAGACAGATCACTGCTCCTACAATAATTAATAAATATGTTGCATCAAATCCAAAATAGTACGGCATAGCAGCCTCCTTTCCTGTGTTGAGCCGTCAGCTCAACTGCATACCCTTCTCAAGCGGATAACCGCGCAGGAAGGCAGACACTTCCATCCTCTTTTTCCCCTCAAGCTGTACCTCTGTCAGGGCTAGGGTTCCCTGCCCTGTCTTTACCAATAATCTGTCAGAAGATATCTCTACAATCTCCCCAAAGGCTCCATCGTACTCCCTGTCAATCACATCTGCCGCCCAAAGTTTCAGCGTCTTTCCATTGACATGAGTATATGCACTTGGCCACGAATTTAACCCGCGGATCAGGCACTCAATCTGCACCGCCGGCATGGAAAAATCAATATGCCCCTGTTCCTTCTTAAGCATGCTTGCATAGCTGGCTTCCTCATCCTTCTGTGGTGTCCGCACCGCAGTTCCTCTTTCAAGTTCCTCCAGCACATCCAGCACGAGCTGCCCGCCAAGCACACAGAGCTTGTCGTGTAAGGTGTCTCCGGTTTCTTTTTCGTCCAGATCAACCTCAACCTTCTTTAACATATCCCCGGTATCCATTCCTTTATCCATCCGCATCGCTGTCACACCACTCTTTTTCTCTCCATGGATCACAGCGTACTGTATCGGCGCGGCTCCTCTGTACTTTGGAAGCAGTGAAGCATGTACATTGATGCAGCCGTAGGTTGGCAGATTTAAGATCACCTCTGGAAGAAACTGCCCAAAAGCAACCACGACAATAGCTTCTGGCTTCTGATCAACAAGAATCTTTATAAATTCCTCATCCCGCACCTTTGCCGGCTGAAATACAGGAATTCCTGCCTTCAGCGCCGCAAGCTTTACAGGAGGAGACTGCAGCTCCTTCCCTCTTCCCTTTGGCTTATCCGGCTGTGTGATCACCGCTGTCACATCATGCTCTGAAGCAAGCAACGCCTGCAAGGTTGGCACCGCGAAATCCGGTGTACCCATGAAAACTATTCTCATGCAAACCTCCTCTATCTACTCCTCATCCTGCGCCTGATATGTCTCATAATACTCCTCTGTGTCCATAACGGGGCTTTCCGCTTTATCCGTATAGAGCACGCCATCCAGATGATCACACTCATGGCAGATCGCTCTAGCCAAAAGCTCTGTTCCCTCCAGTTCATATTCCTTCATATCGCGCCCTAGAGCTCTCACCTTTACATAATTGGGTCGTGTGACTGTCGCAGTCTTACCCGGAAGACTTAAGCATCCCTCTCCTCCTGTCTGACTGCCATCCGTCTCAAGAATCACCGGATTAATCAGAATATAGGGACCATCACCCACATCAATCACCACCACTCTCTTAAGAATTCCCACCTGCGGTGCTGCAAGCCCCACACCGTTTGCCTCATACATAGTCTCTAACATATCATCTATCAGTGTAGCAAGCTTTGGTGTCATTTCTGTGATTTCTCTGCACCTTTTGCGCAAAACTTCATCTTCCTCTGTTCTAATATTTCGAATTGCCATATTTTTATACCCTTTCCTTTCCTGCAATCTGTCAATAATTAATCATAGGATTAAAATCAAACTGTACAATACAGTCTCCCTTTTCCTGTCCATCGTCTTTTAATAAATATCTCTCCATCCGCTGCTTTGCCTCTGTTATCAGATCCCCTCTTGCCGACTCTTTATAATAGAGCACATAGCGGTATATATCTTTAATTCTAGATATTCCTGCCTTTGTCGGACCAAGTAGCTCCAACCCCTCCTCTGTCAAATCTGCCGTCAGAGCAGCAAGCTTGCCAGAGAGCTGTTCTGCCTTCTCTTCTTCCTGCGATGACACCAAGACGGCAAGAAGCTGTCCACACGGCGGATACTTCATCAATTTTCTATACAGAAGTTCCTGCTCAAAAAAACTTTTATAATCTTGCTTTGCCGCCTCTACAATACTATAATGTTCCGGGTTATAGGTCTGGATCACCACCTCACCCGGCGCATCTCCTCTTCCCGCCCGACCGGCAGCCTGTGTCAAGAGCTCAAATGTCTTCTCACTGGATCGATAATCTGCGCCAAACAACGACAGATCTGCTGCCACAACACCCACAAGCGTCACATTAGGAAAATCATGCCCTTTCACTATCATCTGCGTCCCAATTAGAATATCTGCTTCTCCTCTGGCAAATGCTGATAAAATCTCCTCGTAGGAATCCTTCGACCTCGTTGTGTCCATATCCATGCGAAGCAGTGCCGCCTGCGGAAATTCTTTCTGCACTGCCTCCTCAAGGCGCTGTGTCCCAGTCCCAAACACTCCAATATAAGGAGAACCACATGTGGGGCATGTCTTTGGAAGAGGAATCTGATACCCACAATAATGACAGCGAAGAGATTCCAAGCGAAAATTTCCATCCCTGTGCGCAGTCAGCCCCACATCGCAATGTGGGCAGCGCATCGCCTCCCCACAAGAACGGCAGGAGACAAACCCCCCATATCCTCTTCTATTCAAGAACAGCATAATCTGCTCTTTTCTTCCCAGCCGCTCCTCCATCTTTTCCCGAAGACTGCGGCTAAACATCGTGCGGTTTCCCTGCTTTAGTTCCTCCCTCAGATCGACAACCTCAACCTTTGGCAGCTTTCTTACGCCAACTCTCTCTGATAACTCATACAGCCGATATTCTCCCGCAAGTGCTTTATAGTAAGATTCCACAGACGGTGTCGCTGATCCCAACACCAGCGCCGCGTCCGTCAATCTCGCGAGCTCCTCCGCCGTCTCCCTCGCATGATACTTTGGCACATTCTCGCTCTTATAACTTCCCTCATGCTCCTCATCAATAATAATTAGTCCCAGATGCTTAAAGGGAGTAAATAATGCCGACCGAGGTCCTATTATAATATCAATCTCCCCCCGCTCTGCACGTGCAAGCTGATCGCTTCTCTCTCCCATGGACATCCGGGAATTAATGATAGAAGCACGTTCCCCAAAATGCTCATAAAATCTCTGCATTGTCTGAAAGGTCAACGCAATCTCAGGGATCAACACTATCGCCTGCTTTCTTTGTAGTATGATACCATCTATCAGTTTCATGTACACTTCTGTCTTTCCGCTGCCCGTCACACCCAAAATCAGGCTTGTCATCCTGTCACCTTTTTGGTACCGCGCAAGAAAATCATCTGCAATCCTCTGCTGTGATGCCGTCAATACGATCTCCTTCTTCTTTCTCTCCTTCTGATAGACAGAAGGATTTCGGTAGACCTGTTCTGCCACCAGCCTGATTATCTGCAATTCCTGCATCTGTTTAATCACGGTGGGTGATATGCCATATTTCTTGGTCGCTTCCTCAAAGGACAGCGCCTTCTGCTCTTTTACTATGGAGAACAACCTCTCCTTTGCAGGGCTCCTTCTTCCAAGCCCCGCCATGCGCTCCTCCATATCCGACACAGGAAGTATCCACTTCTTTTCCTTGCCCTTTATTGTTTTTTTTATGGGAATTACCGTTTTTAATGCCTGATTCATAGTAGAGCCATATACAGATCTCATCCATGCGGCAAGGCGAATCAGAATCTCATCCACCCTCCTGCTGTTCTCCATCACTCTAATTATCTTCTTAAGCTTTTCCTCCGGGTAATCCGCATATTCTGAAAATCCTACAACATATCCGCTGATTCTCCGGTTTCCCGCTCCAAAAGGAATCTCCACGCGGCTCCCAACCGTGAGCCTGCCCGCAAGCTCCTTTGGTATGCGGTACTGAAAGATGCGATCCAGCTTCTCATAGGATATGTCCACGATTATATCCGCATACATAAACTTAGAACCCCTCCAAAACAGACCCTTCTCTGACTCTTATCACTTGCTCTCTACTTTCTCAGCGCATCGGCAACCAGATTGAGCTGCATCCCGCGGGAACCCTTGATAAGCACCACATCCTCTGGCTCTAACAGCTCTTTTAGCTGGATGACAAGCTCCTCCCTCGACTCAAAATGCCTTGTTTGAATCTTCTCACCAGCCTGCCTTGCCGCACCCTCCATAGCTTTAGAAAGCTCTCCAAAGGTCCAAAGATAATCCACACCGTGCTTCGCGGCAAAGCTTCCTATCTCCTCGTGAAACCCTATCTCCTCCTCACCAAGCTCCAGCATATCTCCAAGTACCGCCACTCTTCTGCCCGCTGCCGGATACTCCATCAGAACCTGAAGTCCGGCCTTCATAGAATCAGGATTGGCATTATAAGAATCATCGATTATCGTATAACAGTCCATCGAGACAATCTGCTGGCGCATCGCAACACCCTTAAAGGCTGCAAGCCTCTCTGCTCCTGCCTCCATGGAAGCTTTGCTAAGCTCACAGGCGGCAAGTGCAGCAAGTGCATTTAAGACATTATGCCTTCCCGGCATAGATAAGCTTACCGGAATCCTTTTTTCCTGATATACGGCATCAAACTCTGCACGTCCCTCCACAATATGGATATTCTCAGCACGAAACTCACACTCTGGCCCCGTCCCATAATAATAGATATTCTGGGAGAACATTTCTCGCTTGCCGGCGAGCATCGCATCATCCCCATTCAGCAAAAGAATACCATCTTCCTTCATTCCATTCGTGATAGAAAACTTTTCTTTGCATATATTTTCTCTTGTCTTAAGATTCTCAATATGCGCAACTCCAATACAAGTGATAATGGCGAGCTGAGGTCTTACCATCTGTGTCAGACGGTCCATCTCCCCATGCTCGCTCATCCCCATCTCCAGCACTGCGATATCCTCTGTCCCTATCTCTAACAGCATCTCTGGGACTCCAATCTGGCTATTTAAGTTTCCTTTTGTCTGATAGACAGAAAAACTGCCTGCGAGCGCCTCCGCCACCATGGCGCGGGTCGTCGTCTTCCCCACGCTGCCCGTAATGCCAATAATCGGAAGCTCAAGTCTTCCCCTGTACCAGCCTGCAAGCCGCTGCATCGCCACCTTGGTATCTTCTACATAGATCCACGCATATTTTCTCTGATCTTCTGGAATATCCGCCCATGTATGTTCACTGGTAAAAACAGCGACCGCCCCATTCGCAAACGCTGAGGGAATAAAGCTGTGCCCGTCCGTCCGACCGCCAAGAAGCGGCACAAAAAGCATATTCTCCATCCGATCACGAGAATCAAAGGTAATATGCCAAACCGAAACTTCACTGTCACCGCACAGCAGCCTGCCGCCACTTGCACAGACAATATCTCCAACTGTCACATTTCTCATCCTCTTACAATCTCCTCCACTACACTTCGATCATCAAAGGGATAGCGCACTCCCCTGATCTCTTGGTAATCCTCATGTCCTTTTCCAAATAGAGCGATTATATCACCATCCTCTGCATGCTCAATGCTGTAGCGGATCGCCTCCCGCCTGTCTGAGATTCGAATATAACGCCCATGGCTTCTCTCCATGCCGACTACTATATCATCAATAATATCCTCCACCTCCTCAAATCGAGGATTATCGGCCGTCAAAATAGATAGATCCGCATATTTTCCCGCGATCTCTCCCATATCATAACGTCTCAGCTTGGAGCGGTTTCCACCGGCGCCAAACACACAGATTAAGCGTTTTGGCTTATATTCCAATATTGTGGTCAGCAAGCTCTCTGCGCTGACCGCATTGTGAGCATAATCAATTAATAGCTGGACATGATCGGATACATGAACTGGCTCCACTCTGCCTCGCACCGCCATCGTATACATAACCTCAGCTATCACCTGATCCGAAACATCAAGAAGCTTCGCCGTCATAATCGCCGCCATGGCATTGTAGGCATTAAATCGCCCCATGCAGCCGATGCGGACATCCATATCACAAGCACCGCTCATACGACAATCAATGCCGATAAAGCCCGGCTCTCTCAGACAGGAAATCTGCTCTGCCCTCAGATCCACTCCCTCCCCACAACCAAAGGTATACAATCTGTCACAGGTGCTCTCCTTGCTGACCTCTGCAAAATGTGCATCATCTGCATTGCCAATTCCAATATCAGAACACTGAAACATCTGGCTTTTATAATACAAATACTCTGCAAAATCCTTATGTTCTCCCTCTCCGATATGATCAGGTGATAGATTTGTAAACAGTCCATACTGAAAACGTATGCCACAAACCCGCCATGTCATAAATGCCTGTGAGGACACTTCCATCACCACATGTGTACAGCCTGCACGGCACATCTGATCAAACAGAGAATGAAGCTCGTAGGACTCCGGCGTACTATTTTTCGTCTCTACCTTTACCTCTCCATTTTCCGTTTTATAAAATGCGCCCAGCGTGCCGATAATACCTGTCTTTTTTCCTGCTTTCTCTAAAAGCTTCCGAATCATCCATGCCGTTGTGGTCTTCCCCTTGGTTCCTGTAATGCCAATCAAGGTCAGTTTCTTAGCTGGATAGTCAAAAAAAGCTGCTGACAATACAGCCAATGCATGGCGTGTATTTTCCACCCGAATAATAGTACTACCCTGATAAACCGACACATCCTTCTCCACAATCAACACCTTTGCTCCCTTATCAATCGCTTGGGGAATATAATGATGTGCATCAAAATTCGCACCCGTCAGACACACAAATGCGCACCCTGCCTCAAATGTTTTTCTGGAATCATATTGTATCCCTGTCACTTCCTGATCATCTGAGCCGCAGATACAGGTATAGGCAAGATTTGTGAGTAAATCGCTGATTCGTTTTAATTTTTGCATCCATTCTCCTCCAAATATACCTCAAACTCTTCCATCGTCATCAAGATCTTCCTTGGCTTCGTCCCTTCCTCTGGCCCGACCACCCCAGCCTCCGCAAGCTGATCCATAATTCTCGCCGCCCTATTAAAGCCTATTTTAAACATTCTCTGCAGCTTCCCAATTGACGCCTTTTCCTGCTCGATAATAAATCGTCCTGCCTCCACAAAATAATCGTCCTTATCGGATGCTCCTCCGCCCTGTGTTCCCTCCAAACTGATGGTACTTGCAATTTTATCACTTATCTCTTCATTATATTGTACTTCGCTTGTCTGTTTTACTAGAGATTCCACCACTCTTCCCACTTCTTTATCTGAGACAAATGCACCCTGCACGCGCACAGGTTTTTGATAGCCCACAGGATAAAACAGCATATCTCCCTTTCCAAGTAACTTCTCTGCTCCGTTCATATCAATAATGGTTCTGGAATCCACTCCAGATGACACGGAAAAAGCAATTCTGGAAGGCACATTCGCCTTGATAAGCCCAGTAATTACATTGACGGAAGGCCTCTGTGTCGCAATGACAAGATGAATACCCGCCGCCCTTGCAAGCTGTGCCAGACGACAGATCGCATCCTCCACATCTCCGGGCGCAACCATCATCAGATCAGCAAGCTCATCTACTATAATCACAATCTGAGGCAGAGCCTGTGGTTTTCCTTCCTCCTCTATATCTTTGACAGAAGAAATCTTATCGTTATACCCCTTAATATCTCTGACATTATATTCTGCAAATTTATTATAACGGTCCATCATCTCCGCAACTGCCCAGTTAAGAGCCCCAGCCGCTTTCTTTGGGTCTGTCACAACTGGAATAAGAAGATGAGGTATCTCATTGTACACACTCAGCTCCACCACCTTGGGATCAATCATAATCACCTTGACCTCATCTGGCTTTGCCTTGTAGAGAATACTCATAATCAATGTATTAATACAGACAGATTTTCCCGATCCAGTCGCCCCCGCAATCAGCAAATGTGGCATCTTCGCAATATCTGCCACCACTGTCTGCCCGCCAATATCTTTTCCAACCGCAAAAGCAAGCTTGGAGGGATGCTTTTGAAACTCAGAGGATTCCAACAGATCACGTAACATCACCGTAGCATTTTCCTTATTCGGCACCTCAATTCCTACTGCCGCTTTCCCCGGAATCGGCGCCTCAATGCGAATATCCGCCGCCGCGAGATTCAGCTTAATATCATCTGAGAGCGATACAATCTTGCTGACCTTTACACCCTGCTGCGGCTGAAGCTCATACCTTGTGACAGAGGGTCCACAGCTCACATCTGTCACTGTCACCTCCACGCCAAAGCTGTGAAGTGTCTCCTGAAGCTTCTTCGCTATTCCTTCAAACTCTGCCGGTTTTCCGCCCCTGCCCGCCGATTTCCCCCTATTTAATAACTCAAGAGAAGGAAACTGATATACTGGCGGCACCGCAACAGACACAGCAGATCCTGTTGTCCCTGTTATACTCTCTGCCTTCTCTGGTTCTGTGCCAAAATCAGCCTCCAACCCATCGACATCCACTGTATAATCAACAATCTCCTCCGGCATGGCAGCACTTGCCTCCTCCGGCACAAATACTGGCTCTGAAAGAAATACACTCTCATCTAGCTCTGGCTCTGGCGTCATATCAAAGACGGGCATCACAGGATCCAAGCGATCCTCCGGCAGCAGTTCTTCTTCAAATACATCTACATCAACCTGTTGATCGTCCATGGTTATCTTATGTAACGTTTGGCTTTCCTCTTCGCCAAACATCACTGGCACACTGGCACGCTCCTCATTATCCAGATCTGCCAGAACAACACCTCTCACTTTTTTATCCACGCGATGTTCTTTTTCTTGTTCTCTTCGCTGGCGCTTCTCTTCCTGCCTTATGCGGTTTTCCTCGCGCACCTTAAGCGCATCCTCCTTCGCCGTCTCATACAGATGCGTGCTGCCTTTCTTCACTCCCTTGATCACAGAGCGCTCTGTGATCAGCACAATAGAAACCAAAATACCTGCAGCCGACACAATATAGCTTCCTACCGTCCCAAGAAGAGGTCTGAAAATCAGCTCCAATAGCCCTCCCACAAAGCCTCCTCCTTTATGGAACAGACTTCCGTCCCTGTAATAGCTAAACAACATCTTTTCTGCACTATATTCCACAAAAAGCATCTCAAGCAACATGCACAGCAGCAAGAATAATACCGTCGCCGCCGAAAATTTGATAGTTGCCTTGCCGCTAAAGCCGTTGGAGACAAGAAACGCAGCACCGAGAAACAGATAGAATGGGAAGATATATGCCATCCATCCAAATACACCAAACATTATATTGCTGATTACTTTTCCAAATGCCCCGCACACTCCAAAATTGCTGAGTGCAAGAATCGCCGCCACCGCAAGCACAAGAAGCAGCCAGACTTCCCTGCGCATCTCACTGTCATAATGCTCTTGGGAACTGCTTTTTTTATTTGTTTTCTTTTTCGTATTTCTGGAACCACTGGTTTTTCTGGAATTTGCCGTGGTTTTTCGCGCTGTACTAGCCAAGGTATATCCCTCTTTCCTACTGTTTTCTGCACCTGATTATGCGGCGCACGTTACTATTGTACTATTTTTTTGTATATTATTCAAGTATACAATATCGTTATTCAAATAATAGAGTGTTGTATGTATTATCCCTTAATACTAAAGTATAACATCTTATATTTCATTCGTTTTGGTTGTTATGAATCTGTTGTATCTTTTTTTGGTAAGATCCGTCCGGCGAACTGCCTGTGGTCCTCCGTCACCCCGCTTGCGCTTAGTGAAAAACGCAACGGACGGTAAGCTCGAAACTACCTCGCTAACCGCCGGCGTTTTTCAATAGGTTCCTTGAGAACCACAGGCAGTTCGTCGGACTACTTTTATCTGTAAGGCAAAACACGCTGCCACTCTGCTTGTATAGGATTGACAAATCGTTTTATTGTTTTCGTATAAGAGAGTATAATGACGAGCTTAGTATCCTGTTACGTTTTTTACTAAGTGCAAACGGGGTGATGGAGGAAACAGCGGGCCGGCTATACGAACCTCTTTCGAAAATATAAGAAAACTTATCGTATAAAAAGTTTTTTTATTATGGTTTGTTCATAGAATTTCTCATGGATATTCACAGAGCGTATTTAATGATATTGGTGAATATTCTGCGAGTTTCTTATCTGCTACATAATTCACTTAAAAAAGCCATCCTGTTTTATAATAGAATGGCTTCTCATTGGAATCATATGCTATTAGTGTGAAATTAGAATTTCACATCTTGATCTGTATGCCTGCTAATGCAGGCGAATGGGAGTTAGTGTGAAATTAGAATTTCACATCTTGATTTATATGCCTGCTAATACTTCTTTGTAATCCTGATAGTTTTTTTCTAGTAATGTCGGCGTATCTAAGCCATAGGGGCATTTTGTCTTGCATTGATTGCAGTGCAGACAGTTTTCTATCTTTTTCATCTTTTCCTGAACCTCTGGCGTCAACTGAAGCTCTGACGGCGAACGCCGCAAAAGCAGCGACATTCTTGCACAGTTATTGATCTCTATCCCTGCCGGGCAAGGCATACAGTATCCGCATCCTCTACAAAATTCACCCAGAAGTTGTTTTCTGTCATTCTCTATCAGATCCTTTAATTCTTGTGTGAGACTTGGCGGATTTGTGATATAGGAAAGAAATTCATCCAATTCTTTTTCTCTCTGCACTCCCCAGATTGGCAGTACATTGTCATATTGTGCCAGATAGGCATACGCTGCTGCTGAGTTCGTAATCAGACCACCAGAAAGCGCCTTCATCGCAATAAAGCCCATATTGTTCGCTCTACATTTTTCTACCAGCTCAAGCTCCTTTTCTGTGGAGAGATAACAGAATGGAAATTGTAATGTCTCATACAGGCCAGAGTCAATCGCCTCATGTGCCACGGAAAGTCTATGATTTGTGATTCCTATATGGTGGATCATTCCTTTCTGCTTCGCTTCTAGCATACATTCGTATACACCAGATGCATCACCCGGTTTTGGGCAGAAGGATGGATTATGAAATTGATAGATATCTATGTAGTCTGTCCTAAGATCATGAAGTGATTTTTCTAAATCCTTCCAGAAAGCTTCTGGTGTCACGGCCGCTGTTTTTGTCGTGATATATATTTTATCACGCATCTTGCAAAATGCCTCGCCGATCTTTTCTTCACTATCTGTATAAAATCTTGCTGTGTCGAATAAAGTAATACCATTCTGGTATGCCTTCTGAAGCAAATATACAGCATCTTCTTTTGATATTCGCTGAATGGGCAATGCCCCAAACCCATTCTTATTCACATTTATATTGGTTGAGCCCAGTGTAACTGTCACCATATCTCCTCATTTCTGCGCTGTCTTATGTGCAAGTAAGCCTGTGTCACAGCGCGGATACAGGCTTATCATATTTATATGTTATTTTTTTACAAAATTTGTTCGCACCACTTTTTCTTTTTCTGGCAATCCATATGCTTCCTTTCCAAGAGCAATGCTTTTCATTAGAAAAATCATATTTCTTGCAAGTGTTCTCATAGTCTGCATGCCTTCTTCATCTAAAACTGCCTGTCCAGCCTCTCTGCCATGCACGCTGTTCCAGTATTGGCTTGATGCTACTGGCATCCCACAGATAGTAAAGAATTTGTTCAGCTCATCAAAGGTTGCTGACAAACCACCTCTTCTCGCCGCCACAACACTGGCTCCCACCTTCATCGTTTTGTCAAAGTGTGTACTGTAATATAGTCTTGTCAGAAATGCGATCAATGTGGCGTTAGCTGACGCATAATATACAGGACTGCCAATCACAAGCCCATCACAAGCTTCAAATTTGGACGCCGTCTCATTTACAATATCATCAAATACACATCTGCCCATCTCAGCGCATTTTCCACATGCAATGCAGCCTCGCACTGCTTTATTGCCCACTTGGACCAGCTCTGTCTCAATCCCTTCTCCTGAAAAAATCTTCTCCATCTCAGAAAGAGCTAAAAATGTATTGCCGTTGGAGTGCGGACTGCCATTGATCATTAATACCTTCATACTTTTCCTCTTTTCTCTCTTTTTTACTATTATACCATTAGAAGACAATCTTTTTGTAATAAAATTTTCATAAAATCATTTCCTTTTAAACTTATAACCATAGAAACAGATGCTGCAAAGACTTCATTCCCTCTGTCTCTGCAGCATCTGCTCTTCTATATAGTGTATTCTTACTTTTTCTTTTTCACATCTATTTTCTTAGCTTTTCGACATTGACCTCACAGGAAACCAGCTTGCCACCTACTCTTGCGACTACATCTGTTGTTCCCTCACGACGTCCTGTCACAACTCCCCTTCTGGTGACAGTGGCAATTCGTTTGTTTCTGGAGAACCATGTCACTGTGCTGTCCACTCCATCGAGATACAAGTCAAAGGTATCATATTGTTCCAGAGTGACAGAAGTTGCATTTAATCCAAGAACTGTGATAGTGGAGGTTCCTTCTATTCCACTTACACTGGAGATCGCTGTTATCTGTGCGACACCCGGTCCCACTGCTCTCATATTGCCATCGCTGTCAATTGTCACCACAGACGGATTTTCTGATACCCAACGGATAGCTTCTGTTGTGTTCCTTGGCTGGGTTCTTGCCGTCATAGTTCTCGTCTCTCCCACAACTAACGTTGTAGCAGGAGAATCCACACGTACATTTGTAGTTAATATAATCGGTGTTACAATAACTGTACACTCTGCATATACTCCACTGCCATCTGCCGCAGTTGCTCGTATCTTTGCCTCACCTGCACCAACACCTGTCACAAGTCCTAAACTGTCAACTCTCGCCACAGAAGCATCTGATGTCGTCCAATTTACCCTCTGCACAGATGCATAATTTGGCTCAATTGTGTAAGTAAGCTGATACGTATCTCTCTCCATAATACGGATAATTGTCTGGTTTAACGTGATCTTTGTCGTCGCGTCAATAACTGTTACCTTACAGGTTGCTGAAACCTTACCATCATCCTGCGCGGTTGCAGTGATAATTGCCTCACCAAGATTTACACCATGAATATTTCCCTCTGAATCAACAATAACAATGGATTCATCACTGGAAGTCCACTTTAATTTCTTCTTCGTCGCACTTGCAGGCAAAATTGTCGCTGTAAGTTTTTTATTCTTACCTTTAGCGAGATAGGTTTCCGTCTCGCTTAGCGTGATGGACTGAATATCTTCTTGTACAGTGATTGTACAAGTAGCCATCAGACCACGCTCTACCGTCTTGACGATAATAACTGTTACACCACCCTTTACACCTGTGATAAGACCATTCTCATCCACAGTTGCAATCGATGGATCCGCCGACTCAAAAGTTACCTCCTGATTGAGAGAGTCGCTTGGCCGCACGGTCGCTTTCAGAAGGAATTGCTCACCAACCTTGATCGTCTCTTGACGGGAATTCAGTGTTAAACCAGATACTGACTCCACAACTGTCACCACACAGATCGCCGACAGCTCAGGGTTATCCTTACTTGTCACTGTAATCTCAACTGTACCTACCTTACGAGCTGTCACAGTACCATCCTGCTCTACAAAAACAGTATCTTCATCAGATGATTCAAATATAACAGCCTTATCATAAGCACCTTCTGGTGTAATCTTTGCACTCAGGTAAAATACTGTTCCTTTTTTCACCGTAATGCTGTAATAATTCAACTCTATGCCTTCTGCTGGCACGAGAACTGTAACCACACATTGGGCTTCCAATCCATTTGAAGTTCTTACTGTAATAATCGCACTGCCTGCAGCAACGGCTTTTATTACACCATTATTTACTGTTGCCACTTCTGGGTTTGAACTTTCCCACGTCAAAGATGCATCCGTGACAGTCTCTGGTTCTATTTTTGCCTCAAGCTGATATGTTTCACCCACTCTTAAACTAATTGAAGTTGGATTAAGCTCAATGCCGGTTGCTGGATTTTCAATAATAATCGTACAGGTGTCAGCAATTGCTGTTCCTGCGACTGTCGCAGTAATAATAGCCGTACCCACTGCCTTATAAGTGACTACTCCTGTTTTTTCATCAACTACTGCTATATTTTCATTATTACTTTTCCATATAACCTCAACCTTATCATCTACATACCCTATAGGTAGTAAATCGTACTTCAATTCACAAGTTCCTGTGCCATCTTTATCTAAGTAGCCTTTTACAGATTTATTTTCTCCTTCTACTACTACTTTTTCACCTTTTATCTGAATACCTGTAACTTCGGATACAACCCGAATAGTAATAACAGCTATTTCTACTTGCGCTGTATCATTTGTCACCACTGCTACATACGCTTCTCCAACTTTTAAACCTGTTACACGTGCCCTTAAAATATTCCCTGAATTTTCCACCAATTCAATGATTTCTTCAGCATTAGTTCCATTTTTATTTTTCAAAACCCATTTAATTTCATCTTTAGAATAATTTGGTTGATTAGCTCCTGTAGACTTTATTTCTAATTTTAGTTCTGTAACTCCTCCTATAGGTATAGTAGCAGATGGGTCAGGGATAATTTCTGCACTATCAATTCCCGGAATAACTATAATCTCACATGTTGCACTTATTGTAGTCCCATTGATTTCCTGTACAGCTGTTACAGTCACTATATCTCTATTTGTTGACTTCAAACCAGTAATAACGGCTGACTTTCCTTTTGGTTCTATTTGAATAAACTCACCATCATCATCCGCTGTCCATGTTACGTTTTCATTATTGATACTTGAAATAGCATTTAACGTAAATTGTCCACCAACTGCAATCGTTTTTTGTGTTGCATTTAATTTTAATGTATCTGCAATATGAATTTTTACTTCCTTACTTAATACAGGATTATATCCACTCACACTATTCGTTGGTGGATAGTTATCAAAAACTTCACATTTTATTGTAATAGTTTCTCCACTCTTTTTCCCAATTATTTTCATCTCAGAATAATTTCCGTCATTAAGAACCCCTTGACCCTCTGCACTAAAATTAGGATCTATATCATCCATCGGCAAAGGTATTCCATCTGTGGTTCCATTTAAATACGTCCATTCATACCTATATTTTCCTGAATTAGACTTGCTTACTACATTAGTAGATAACGTAATAGTTCCCCCAACATTAATAACTTCTACTTCATCTACCATATGTTTATTTGTTATTCCTTTTAGCAATGCAGACTCAACATCTATAACTACAGTATCTGTCATGATAGGACCATAATACTCAAACTGTTCAAATCCTTCATAAAGAGAACGTGCCTCTAAAGTTACTTGCCCAAAATTATTTGCTGTAAATCCTTTACCATTTTCAAGAAATAATACATCATTTGTATCTACTGTATGTGCATCATAGTTTTCATATGATTTCCATGATAATGATTTCCCAGCATCATTTGATATACTTTTAAAATCACGCTGCTCTCCATATTTCATACTAAACTTAGACAATGTAGAACCTTTTTCTTTAATTTCTGTTGCCACCATTACCTTAAATAATTTTTCCACAAAAATAGTACTAGTAGAATCACCATTCAAGTAAATTCTTCCTATCAAATGTGTGATTCCCGCTTTCAAATTTGGAACTTGAACTTTATATGGGATCACAGAAACATTAATATCATTCTCTCCATTTTCTGGTGTTGAAGGTCTTATAAAAGATGCATTTCCATTTCTATCAACAGAAATTATTTTTGATGTTCTATTTTGTAACATACTATTTCCTGCTACTGGTTCTTGTAACTCTATTTTTTCATTTGTTTCTGCATCTATATAGAACCAATGAATCTTACATGAATCAATGTCAGCATTATTTGCATAAATATTTTGTTCTAATGGTAATTGTATTGACTCATAACTACCCAAATCTCCTGTTTTAAGTGCTATGTATTGTTTTGCATCTGAAGTTGTTGTATCATATATCATTAAAGGACTTCCAATAAAAATTTTTCTGCTTAATTGAAGCTCTGGAGCTTTTACATACTTTTTTGTATCTCCATCTATCTTTTCAAATACTGCTTTGCCATCGGGAGATTCATGATATCCTTGAGCTGTTATATTTACTGTAATAATTCCTGCTGCACGTGCATTAAAGTATAAGGTTTTTACACCATCCATACCTATTTCACTAGCCTTTAGTTCACCCACATCCATCACTTTATCTGCATTACTTTCATCTTCAACAAAATATGACCACATTACTCTATCACAAATTCTTTTCCAATCCCCTTCTGCTGTTCCATTTATAGATAAATATGCATCTAAATATCCTGTATTTACTGACTGAAAGCCTCCCTTGTCAACCACTTTCATATTCCACTGTACTGGTGAAATTCCATCAGTATCAACAAAATCAATATCTCCTGTTCCTCCTCCCTTAGAAGTTCTAAACCAGATTTTCATCTGGCCACTTAATGGTTCCGATGTAGTTGTTTCTGTATCACCTTCTGTGCGTGGTGCAGTTGCATCCGTCTTCTCTAATCTTCCACTTAACAGCGGTGTCAGCAGCAAAACTATTGCCACCACAACCCATAGCTTCCTCAACCGTAACCGTTTCATCTGTCTAACCTCCCAATACTTCCCGATTTATGCACTATTTTCATTCATATCCTCTTTCCAAACCCATATTTTACTACATGTGTTCGAAAATCAAGTTACTTTATCTATCTCATTATAGAGTATTTCGGCGATTTTTTCTACTAAATTTAGAAAATTTCATAAAATTGTAAAAAATCCTATCAGCCAGTTTATGCCCATAAAACAGCCCTTTTTTCAATTATCACCTACATTTTAATAACATTCTGGTACTAATATACCACCTTATTTCAACAAAACCAAAATATAGTTTTTGGTTGTCTCTCTATTAGTTCCCATGATTTGGATAATCTTAAATAATACAAAAAACTCCCATTTTTTTAACAGAAGTTTTTCAATACTCCATACATCAAAACTTACCTCCGTATCATGTTACATTTTCCTCATTCACTCGGCTGTCTGTCCGCATACACTTCCATCCGTTCGGATACAGACCGGTTAGATCTGAACACAACGAAAAACACACTACATACGCTAAACCACGTATATCCTTCACATGTAAAACTCAGCGTAATATTTTCAATTCTCGTCAGTCCAAAATTTCTCCATAGTTGTATTAAATATCTGAGATGTGTCCATATTTACACAATGCCCCGCATTTTCAAAAAGCACAACTTTACATTGTGGTTCTCTGTCCTTCCACATTTTTATTATTTCCAGTTCCATTGGTATATCAAATTTTCCACACCCAATTAATAAGGGATATTCTCTTTGTTCTGTCTGATATTTGTTCACCATACTATTCAAAGACGCTAAGTACATAAATGACTTCTTTGGGAATTGAACATTCATGTCATAAAAGTCATTTTGAGCCTGCAAAGTAAATGCGGATATTTTCTTATTTGATTTTGCAAACCACTTTATAGAAAACAAAGCTTTTAACATCATAAGCGCCTGTGACGCGCTATTTTCTTTCTGCATTTTCATATCGAAATTATTGATATCATATCCACCGAAACAAGCAAGAGATTTTACCATATCAGGATAATGGTTTGCAAAATCCTGTGCTAAAACAGCGCCTAAAGAAACTCCCACAATATGTATTTTTCCAATCTTTTCTGTTTTCATAATATCATATATCCACGCCGACATTTTATCTATGCTGTCACCCTTTTTTGTATCTGTTGACTTTCCATGACCGATAGTGTCAACTGCTAATATATTATATTTATTACTAAAATATTCAATCTGTGTTCTGAACATTCTATGATCAACAAAAGCAGCATGAAAGAAAAGCACCCATTCATCACATTTCCTTCCGCTAATATAATATGTAATAGGTGAATTATCTATTTTATATTGCTCCATATCGTTTACCATTCCTTTCGCTTCGCTCAAGACACAAACAAATTATGAAAAAACGTTGTGCCTCTTCCACTCTTTTGGACCTATGTCAATACTTTTGACAAAAAATTGAGAGATTATATTGCTTTTTTGAGTTCCTCATCTTCCTTTTGTCATGATGTTTGATAACTAGTAGCGCTATGTATCCTCTTACGGGTATACCACCCTTCTATGTACTCAAAGATTGCTCTGCATGCTTCCTTTATATCTTGATAAGTATGAAGATAGATTTCTTCCTTTTTCAATACTGAATGAAAGAATTCCATGCACGCATTGTCGTATGGATTTCCCTTTCGGCTATATGAATACAACATTCCTTTCCCACTCAGGCAATCTTAAAACGCCTAGCTCATATATTGGCTTCCAAGGTCGCTGTGCAAAAGGCTCCCTTTTGTATCTCTCACATTCAGGCAGGCATTCTTTACCACTTCCACTACCAGTTCCGCTGTCATAAAATCCCATAGGCATAGTCGATGATTTTACGGCTGCACAAATCCATGAGATCCATCTTTTTTCTGCACATGGATGTAGGTAATATCTGTACACCACTTTTGGTTGATGGTTTCTGTCCCAAAATCACGTTTTATGATATTCGCTTTATCCTCTGAGCCACTGTCATGATTGGCATGGTGGTTATATTTCTTTACCACAATAGAACGTAACCCCTGCTCTGTCATATGCCTGTTTCACTTTCTGACCAAACGCGTCATACTCCTGCCACCTGTTTGAAGGTACACAAACCAGAGCCTTGTAATTGGTGCTTTTTGAGAATTTCAAGGCATTACAAAGCTATGACACAGAGTAATAGATTAAGTTATTCTGGATAAAAACAACCATCTGAGCTATGGTTGTTTTGCGAATATGGGCAATCACTTTTTTCAATATTTCGTTCTCGATCTTACGGGCTGGATTTCTTTCTGTCGTGCCTTACACTCCTTAAGGGTGATAGTCTCATCATCTGATACCTTGATGGGGAAACCATTCTACCCAACCGCATAAGTACTTCTACGCCATATTCACGTTCCAGTAGTTCCTCCGGCATTGTATAGAGCTACAATCTGCTGCTTGAACTCCGGGGTGTAAGATTTTTGATTTTTTACCATACCTTTCATCTCCTTTACTCTTTCACTTGATAGTATAGATTGTTCAACTTTTCCTGTCCACACTTATATACTAACACCATAACTTACCACAATCAAAAGTAAGAAACCATCTTATTTTAATATCAAATACAGACAGATCAAAAAGCGCCACAAACACAAGAAAACAATCATTGTCGTTGCAAGGATGTTAATGGCCTGTATTAATTACATAGTTTCTGAAAAGAACCCCTCCCCCAACGGATTATGAAGAATTGATGGCGTCTCAAAATCATGTAGAGCGAGTTATGCTTGAGGGCAATATTCTTTCTTACCTTGAATCCTTTGGTTACGATGGTTTCAAGTCGGAAAATGCAACAATAACTAACAACTGTTCTACCTACCATATTTGTAAAAATGTGAGGAGTTATAAACCTTTATATAAATACACCAATAAATTTTCTTTATTTTTCACTCTTCATCCCTGATTTAATTCAGAAAACTTTTATACCACTCAATGTTACTATTAACGTGGTATGATTATTTCGAATCTTCAACATAATGATGCTTCCTTTCGAATTGACATCACTATAAATAGAACAATATATTTTAATGGAATTTTTTATGTATATCTAGCACAACAGGTTAAATTAGCAATTTTTTTACTTCTGCTTGTATATGTTCATATTACTATTATACATTTAGTTTAATCCTTGACTTATTTTTTATGGTAGTTGATAAATTATCTTACTATATTAAGAATAATTCTATCCATTAATTACCCATTATTCTTTAATAATAATTATAAATAAAAAAAGAGGAATGTCAATAATCACCAAAAAAGATTATTAGATAATTCCAAAAAGTAAAATGGACAATAATAAGATTTATCTTGGTTTTTGGATCAGACAGCTTTTCAAATCTTCCACAATACGCCTTTCTTCTTATTTGACAATACTGTCATGACCATGAAAACATGTTCCTCAAAGTCCTCTTTGTCATTAAAATCAATTTTTTGTTATGTAGGTAATGATTGTTCATTACGATATGTCCTTATTGTACTCCACTCAAAAAACTGCCATAGTTTCATTACTCATTTGGTTATGGACTTGTTACGTGATAGTTCGCCATTTTGCTGGGAAAGGTAAAAATCCCTCTTCTCCCCAACAGACTCTTCAAAACTGTATATAGCAAAGCTTATTTCACTCGCCTACTGTAGAACATGAAAGCATAAAAAACTGCGTTCTTGTGTCTCCCCAAATTAATAATAGAAAAGTCAAAAAATGATAACATTATTCTTTGTATAGAATATAGGCATTACATGACGTATCATGGAGATTTCTAGTTTTAACTCCTTTTTCTGCCACATGTGGTATACAAGTGGAACAGAAAGATAATGAATCTTGTCCTTCTTCCATACTGGCACACATAATATGACACTTACAAAACAGTGTCCATTCAGATGATTAGAGCCCTTGTGTGCGACATGGTCAAAAATGGTAGAGATGTTCTCAAATACTTTACTGAACTTTGAGACCATCGTATCATCAATACAAAAAAACAGTCTGTGACTGTAATTTTTCTGGTATCAGTTTTAAAGCTATAGAAATAGTAGTGTTCATAAAGTTAGAATAATCCGCCTTAGCATAGGAACATGCATAATATAAAGTATTGAGGGAATTACTGGTAATGCCTGATAATAATACCTGTACAGGGAACGAATAAAATCCGCAGATTTCATCACCAGAATAGATAAAATAGCAGAAACAGTGTTTCAATTGTGGGCATAGAAAAAGTATTAAAATAAACAAAAAAATAAAGCTACCGTCTACCAATGAGGTTATTTTCTTTTCCTTTTTTGAAAGTTGTATAGTGAGGTAAAATATATAATAAATCCTTGTTACAGCCCAAAAGAAAATGAAAGATAACAAGGGCTTTCAATGTCTTTGCACAAATTGACATAATAATTCTATAATTGAGACTATAAGGAATCTTTTCATACAAACGGTTTATCATGAACTATTTCTTTTCATTATATCCAATATATTTTTACACCAGTTTACAAATTTTTGATTTTAAAAAAATAAAATACAAACTTAATCTCTTTGCGATATAATTTAAGCGTCTAAACAAAAATATTAACGAAAAATGATGAGTTTGTATCTACCGCTTATTATACCTTAAGAATTCCATTTTTAACAGACTGTTTTTATATTTTCAAGATTATTTTTCCTCTACCTCCAGGCCAACTGCTAGAAATCTGTTCCTGCTGGTCATCTCCATTTTGGCCATGGACATTTTCCGTTCGGTACGTTTTGCCCACAATCATGTGATTTCGAGACTATCCGATACTTCACTCAATACATTTTACTATACACTTAAAACAGATGCCTATGATCATTCTGTCTGGAATGATGTCACTGTGGCGAAAGTGATCTGGGCTGTCCCTGGTCCTTTGGAAGACCAGCCTGTTTTTTTTATTGATGATACTATGATCGAAAAATCTGGCAAATATTTTGAACTTTGTTCTAAATTATATGATCATGCCGCCCACAATGGCTCCAATTACCTCAATGGACACTGTATGGTCAGCCTCCTACTTTCTTTCCGGTATACCAGGATGAGAAAATCCGCTATCTGTCTGTCCTGGTAGGTTTCTGACTCTGGGATAAGGAAAAAAGCAAACTCACTTTGGCCGCTGAACTGGTGGCACAGGCCCTGAAAAATATAGACCCGGACCGTCAGGTGAGCCTGCTGTGTGACAGTTGGTATCCAAAAGCGGAAGTAACTGCTCTTATGGAACAGTTTGAAAATCTGGAAATGGTCTGTAACGCCAGGGTGGATACGGCTCTTTATGGGTTTCCTCCCACCAAAACCGGGAAATAGGGTCATCCAAGAAAGCGCGGGAACTGGATTCATCTGGATGCGGTCGTCCTTAACGAACCGAAAAGTGGTGACTGGCTGATAGGTGCGACGCCGGTTATCACCAACCTCTGGAAAGACAAAACGATATATACCCTGGTTACTGCACCTAAAAATGGTAAAGGGAGCCGCCTGTTTTTATGTACTGCTGATCCCAGAACCATTTCCTTTGACTGGGAAAACAGCACTGACAAAACAGCTTATTCTTATGGATCAGAAAATGCCTTTTATCTACCACTGGCCTGGTATGACCTGAGATAGAACATCGAGATTTCTTATTCTAAAGGGAAAACCTTCTGGTCTATGGAGAAATACCGAGTTCGTAGTAAGGAAGGAATCGAGCGGCTGGTGAACCTGATCAGTCTGTCTTATAGTGCCATGGCCCTGCTTCCTTACAACGATAAAACCTTTTCCGAGTATCAGTCCGCTAGCGCCCATGAAACCCGGTATGAGATTGGCCAGCAAATTCGGACAGATATCTTTTATACAGTTTCGGAAGACTTCTCGAAACGATTAAAAATTGTTCTGCCCTGATAAAGATGGTAGAAGACTATATTTTATCAAGTTTTAGAAAGTTTCAAAAGTTGTAAACTGATGTATAATTTTATTTATACCAACTAATTTTCAATTGAATTCAAGAGATAACTTCAAGATAAGCATTAATGACTCTTACCACAGACTCTGGAAATTTTTTATACCAATCTTAAAACCTTACTTCTATGATCTTTACTATTTTATTAATAGGAAAGATAAATTAAAAAAATATTTGTGGGACTGTCGCACTAAGTAATTCGTGCGCAGCTCCTTTTACTTGCAAAAAAATAACTGC
>CAJUOO010000017.1 GCA_910588535.1 uncultured Lachnospiraceae bacterium
TTTTCACTAAGCGGGAGCGGGGTGACGGAGGACCACAGGCAGTTCGCCGGACGGATCTTTCCAGAAGATGATACAACAAATTTATAACAATAGATAAAATATTACATTTACAAGAAGTTATACTATTTGATTTTAGTGTGTTTGTTGCATAGATTTTAAGATAATAGAAAAGAGAGGTCCGCGCAGATCAGGATGATAGAGCCTGTCTACGTGGACCTTTTGTAATACTATATGTTCATTGTACTCACAAAATACCTTAAGTGATATCTCGTTAAGGGTTTTTGCAGGAGGTTAGCCTGCTTTTTCGGTAGGCACTTGGCGTGACGCCATAGTATTCTTTAAATTTTGTATGGAAGTAGGAGGGCGTGCTGTAGCCTAGTTCTGTGGCAATATCATTAATACTAACCTTGGAGGGTTGTTCTAGTAATAGGACGGCCTTTTGTAATTTCTTTTCTGACAGATATTCTGAAAAATTTTGGTCATTATAGCGTTTAAAGGTCCGGCTTAGATGAGCGGAGGTAATATGAAAGTGCTCTGCCATTGAATTTAATGTCACTGTTGCCAAATTTTGTTCAATGTATTGATAGATGGCATCCATAAATGCTTTTTCGTGAGAGCTGCTGTTCTGTCCAGCTTCTTTATACTCGTTTATTCCTTGAATTAGAAAATCTGTAAAGTTTTCAGTGCCGCTATATATTTGAATGGCATCCGCCATATTTAATTTAATTGTGGGATGAGAAAAGGATTTTTCTAGGAAATATCCCTTTAGCACAAAAAAAGCGTTGTCCATAAATTGGTATAATGTATTATATGAGTAATACTCTTTGACCGTCGGAGAAAAGAGATCTGTTACCTTTTGTTTCTGTGCTTCCAGATAGAGCACTAGTTCTTCTAGCTTCTTCTCGTTTAACAGCTTCTGCATGGTCTCCACAGTGTTAGTGTCGAAGACGGCTGTGCTGTTGTCACATTTTTTTAACCATTCGCTGGAAAAGCGCTTGGAGTAGCCAAATACCTGAGAGTAGCGGAAGGCATACTGCAAGTATTGCATTTCTTTGACCATTTCCTCTGCGGAAGGGCAAGGAGAGGTGTAATAGATATTAAATTGCCAGCCCTCTATGGAATGGTATAGTATCTGTTTGAGCGAATCACTGATCACTCGAATGTTGTTGTACTCAGAGTGATTGAAATAACAATGTACATGTAAGCTTTGTATCATAAGCTGATAGCTTATCTGACAACCTGCTAGGTATTTTTCACAGATGTCGTAGATGATAGATAAGATAGCGGCTTTGTCTGCTTCAGTGTTGTGATGTTCAATTAGGAGCGCGGAGAAGCAGGGATACTTAGCCATGGGAAAAAGTGCCTCTGTGGAATCCTGGTGTGACAAGAACAGGGTGGGTGCAGGGGCTTCTTTCTGTTCAGCATTGTGCTGTGCTTTTGCAAGCAGATAGATGGAGATTAGAAAGAACAGAAACATGGTGCTACATATTAATAGGAAGGGCATAATCCAGTCTTCTCTAAAAAGCTGCCGCAGTGCCATAATACCCGTGCTGGCAGGTTCATAGTAGATAAATAAAAGCTCCGAGTCCTTGGATGGGACACAGTAGAAGTTATAGCTGGAAATCCCGGCGTCATGATAGGTGAAAAACTGTGCAGAAGGAGGTGAAATACAGATGTCATTCTCAATAATTGAGTGAGAGAGGATATTGTAGCCCTCTGCATAACAGATTTTATTGTTATTTAAGATTAAGAAGGTTCCATTTGGGTGAAGCTGTTCCACATTGATGTGGAAAAAATCTTTGGGAGAGCGGAGCTGTGCCATGGCAAAGCCAATCCGCTCAGTGGCGAATTTTTGTGAATACAGTGGATAATAGTAAAAGATTTCATTATCAGATGTAGAGACAAATCCGGGCTGATTGGGATTCTCTTTTTCAAGAACCATATTGATATAAGTATAGGCGGGATTATCTGGGTGAAAGTCTGTTCGGATACTTAGGGTTGAGAGGAGCGCCTGATCGGATTCTCGATATAGAATTAAGCTTTTAAGGTGCTTGTTTAGGCGGATGCTGTCTATGGCAGAAATTTTGATTTTTGCAAAGAAGGTGTTGTCCATCTTATCCTCACTGAAAAATTGATCAAAGGTAGATGGCTTAATATAATGATGAAGGTTTACATCCATAAAATTGTAAAGAGCCTCCGTCAGTGCAGTGTCCAGATTAGAGGTGGCCTCAGTAAAGGCGGAGGTGACAGCTTGTGTGTGATGGTGCCTTCTCACAAATTCTGCGAGAAAGACAGCGGATAGCAAAGAGGAGATCAGAAGAAATAGAAGGATATAGAATCGAACGTTGTTTCTAAAAAATACATGTCTTGTGATTTTGGTAATTTTGCTAAACATATCTAAAAATCTTCTCCCTTTTTGTACTTATCAAATATATAGCACAGTAATCAAAAATTTACAAGTTAAAAAAACAAAGAGATTATGGATTGACGAAAAGTAGACAAAAAAACATAAAAAATATCAAAAAAACGAAATTGAACAAGCTGTGGTAAGGTACTATATTGGGGCTTAGACAAATAGTCAATCTGCCTAATTGGTTTTGGCAGGAAAAAACTTAGGTGTACAAAATAAACAAAAAGGGAGGAGAAACAGAGGTATGAAAGGCAGGGGATGGAACAGAATTGTGGCGCTGCTTTTGGCAGTTTCCTTTATTTGGAACGGCAGCCTGCCAATTTCCTATGCAGCAGAATCTCATGATAGGGAAGAAACTGCAGGTGTTCCGTTAAAGGATAAGTATACTGGATTTGACGGAGAGAAAGTAGATTGGAGCTACGGAACCGGGGAAGATACGCTTTCTTATAAGGAGTACAGGAAGGCATATCAGGATGTGGCGGATGCAGATGCCGCGATTGAGGTTTCGTTAAATCAGGTAAAAGATAAAAATGGTTCTGCTAAACTTGTGCAGATGGAAGGGAAGGAAGCACTGCTGTCTGATCGTGAGTCCGACTATGTGGAGTTTGACGTAAGGATTCCTTCGGCGGCGTGGTATCAGTTGGAGATAGAGTATTATCTGACGGATGGAAGCTCGGATGCAGGCAAGCGAACACTTTATATTGACGGAGAATATCCGTTTACAGAGAGCAGTGATATCGCCTTCTATCGCTATTTTAAGGATGAAGGTGAGCCTGTGATCAACAGTCTTGGAGATGAGACAAGACCCTCTCAGATTGCGATGCCGGGGTGGAGGAAGACACTGCTTGAGGATACTTCAGGCATGTATAATGAGCCATTTCAATTTTATCTGGATAAGGGGGAACATACCTTTCGGCTGGCTTATATGCGTGCAGATATGTATATATCTTCCATTCGTCTGGTGGAACCTAAAACGATCAAGAGCTATGAAGAGGTAAGACAGGAATACGTCCAAGCCGGGTATCGTCCGGTTCAGTCAGAAAAGCTGCATATTCAGGCAGAGCTCACGGCAGTGGAGAAGAATAATCCTACACTTCGCAGGGAAAATGATGGGGACCCTCTGGTGGAACCGGCATCAGATACCAGCCGCAGACTGAATGTGATGGGGGGCTATCGCTGGCGCTCAGGAAATCAGAGTATTACATGGGAATTTGAGGTGCCGGAGGATGGATTGTATAAGATTGCCATGTATGTCAAGCAGTCTTGGAATGATGGGTTGCCCTCATATCGACAGATAGCCTTGGATGGGGAGGTGCCTTTTGCGGAGCTTTTGCAGTACAGTTTTGCTTATAATACAAGCTGGTCCTTGGAGGAGCTTGCCGCGGAGGATGGAACTCCTTATGAGTTTTACCTCACAAAGGGAACGCACCGACTTACCATGACAGTAAAGCTTGGAGATGTGGGGCAGGTGCTCGATTCTATTCAGGAAGATATTACAGTTCTCTCAGATATTTTGTTAAATATCACGCTTTTGGCGGGAAGTGATCCAGATCCTAACTATGATTATGGATTTTTTGACAAAATACCTAATATGAAAGAACAGATGGAATATCTTGTCGAGAGTATGCAAAGGAAGTATGAGATGGTAAGCGGGTTGTCCGACAAGGTGCCTGCTATGGCAAATAATTTCCTCACCATACGGTCACAGCTAGAGGGTATGCTTAAGAATCCTTATAGCATTGCAAAAAAAGTGGGAGATCTGACCAGCTCGCAGGAAAGCTTAAGCACATGGTATCTTTCCTTGCAGAGTATTCCGCTGATTATTGATTATTTTGATATTGGAAGTCCTGAGGAGACATGGAAAAGTGTGTCATCTAATCCATTCCAGAAGATGGGGACGACGTGGAAGCTGTTTCTTTCCTCATTTTTTAAGGATTATGACAATGTGGGCAGTGTTCTTGGTGATGATGTAGAGATCAAGGAAACCATCAATGTGTGGATTGCGAGAGGAACGGAGTGGGCAGAAGTGATTAAGGAGATGGCGGATGAGGATTTTACGCCTCAGTCTGGAGTTGCCATCAATGTAAATGTGCTTCCTGCTTCCCAGCTTAATGCGGGAAATGTCAATGCCCTGATGCTCTCCATCACTTCCGGCAAGGCGCCGGATGTGGCTCTTGGTGTGGATGTAACTTCACCAGTAGAATTTGCTATTCGTGAGCAGGTATATGATCTGTCGCAGATGGAGGGGTTTGCAGAAGTTAAGAGTCGCTTTGTTCCGGCTACCATGACACCATATGAGTATGGAGAGGGTGTGTATGCTCTGCCAGAGACAATGAATTTTAATGTGATGTTTTACAGAAAGGATATCTTGAGCAGGTATGGCATCGATCTGCCCAAGACAAGACAGCAGCTCTATGATTATGTACTTCCTGCCCTGTACCAGAATGGAATGGAGTTTTATTTTGGTCGTGATTTTACTCAGTTTTTATTCCAGAACGGGGGAAGCTATTACACGCCAGATGGCATGGCATCGGCGCTTGATTCGGCGGAAGCTTATATGGCATTTAAGGAATATACAGAGCTATTTACCAATTATGGCGTGCCGGAGACAGCGAATTTTTATCAATATATGCGTTCTGGTATTATGCCACTTGGCGTCGGTGACTTTAATATGTATATGCAGCTTTCTGTGGCGGCTCCAGAGATTGCAGGAAAATGGGGAATTGCGCCGCTTCCGGGTGTTATGAAGGAGGATGGAACCATAGACCGCACCGCCGGAGCGATCACGGATAAGGGTGATATTATTATGAAGCAGAGCGGAAAGCCCAAGGAGAGCTGGGAGTTTTTAAAATGGTGGTCCAGCTCAGAGGTGCAGACACAGTTTGCCAGAGAGGTGGAGGCGCTTATGGGTGCGGAGGCAAGATGGAATACGGCAAATAAAGAGGCATTTTTAAGCTTGGCTTGGAGCGACAATGATATCAAAGTGCTTGAGGAGCAGTGGGCGTGGGCGCGCGAGACGCCGACAGTACTTGGGGGTTATTTTACCAGCAGGCATTTGACCAATGCATGGACTTCCGTGGTAATCAGCGGCGAGGATGTCAGAGAGGCACTGGAACAGGCGGTGAAGGACATTAACCGTGAGCTTCGGATGAAGCAGGAGGAATATGGGGTAATGAGTTATGAATAATGTGAAAACTATGACAATATCAGAGCGCATTGGACGATTCTTTCATAAACATTGGATGGGCTATCTATTTCTGGCGCCCTTTGTGATTTTGTTTACCATATTTGTTGTGGCTCCCGTTGCCTATGCAATCTGTTTAAGCTTTACGGACTATAATATGATGCAGCCGGCAAAATTTGTCGGGCTTAATAATTACAAACTGCTGTTTCTGGATGATGAGGTGTTTTTGATAGCGCTTGCTAATACGCTGGCCTTTGCAATTATCACGGGACCTGTGGGATACTTGCTGTCCTTCTTTGCGGCGTGGGTGATCAACCAGCTCAAGTGCAAGAGGGCGTTCGCACTTGCGTTCTATGCACCTTCCATCACCAGCGGAATCGCCATGTCAACGGTCTGGATGGTAATATTTTCCAGTGACCGATATGGATATCTCAACAATATCCTGTTAAATCTTGGGCTGATAGACTCTCCGATTCTTTGGAACACGGACCCAAAGTACATTATGATGGTAATTATGATTATCTCTCTCTGGATGAGCATGGGTACAGGATTCCTTGTTTTTCTCGCGGGGCTTCAGAATGTCTCAAGATCGTACTATGAGGCGGCGGCGATCGATGGGGTGAAGAATAAATTTCAGGAGCTTATCTATGTGACTTTGCCGTTAATGAAGCCACAGCTTCTGTTTGGCGCGATTAACGCGATCGTATCTTCCTTCGGCGTGTTTGATATCGCTGTGTCCGTGGCGGGCATGCCGAGCCCGAATTATGCTGGGCACACGATTGTGGCACATTTGTATGATTACGCTTTTATCCGTTTCCAGATGGGGTATTCGTCAGCGATCGCTGTGGTTCTCTTTATTATGACATTCCTGCTGGGAAAGCTGGTTATGAAGCTGTTGTCCTCTAAGGACGAGTAGAAAGCGAAGGAAGGAGAAAGACGGCTATGATTAAAATAAAATGGTTTAAGGGTCAGTGGCTGCACATTACTTTCAGCAAGATCATGCTGTATCTTGCCATGTTTGTGCTGGTTGCATTTACGGCACTTCCGCTGATTTACCTTGTATGTACGGCATTTAAGCCGCTGGATGAGCTGTTTGTATATCCGCCGCGCTTTTATGTGGAGCATCCCACGCTGAAAAATTTCAGCGATCTGTTAATATCGCTGGGAAGCTCAGCGGTACCGTTTACCCGGTATGCATTTAACAGTGTACTTGTGACGGCTACGATTGTGTTCCTCACCGTTATTGTGTCGGCGCTTGGTGCGTACTCTCTGGTTAAGTTTAAGCCTCCGGGAGGAAAAACATTATTTAATTTGATTCTGATGGCGCTGATGTTTTCCCCTCATGTCACTAAGATACCGAGCTATATGGTGGTGAATGGGCTGGGGCTTATCAATACATATGGTGCACTGATATTGCCCAATATTGCGGTGGCATATAATATTTTCCTTATGAAACAGTTTATTGAGCAGTATCCAGATGAGCTTTTGGAGGCGGCGCGCATTGATGGGGCGGGGGAATTTTTAATATTTATCAAGATGGTGATGCCTGCCTTAAAACCGGCGTGGTCCACTTTAATCGTATTTTCTTTTGTCAATAACTGGAATGATTATTTTTCGCCGCTTATCTATGTCACCAGCCAGACGATGAAGACACTTCCCTTGGCACTTCAGACAATATCAGGAGGTGCTGCGGGAATGTCAGTTGGAAGAGCGGGAGCTGTGGCGGCGGCGACCTTTGTAATGACGGTGCCGACGGTGATTATCTTTACAATTATGCAGGGTAAGGTTATGGAAACTATGGTATATTCAGGGATTAAGGAGTAATCCAGATGAGAGCAGGGTTGGAAGAAATATACATACAACCTTCTTGATTTGAGTGTCCGCTTAAGCGGACAGATGGGAGCAAATATGAAAATTCTGAAAAGAATAGGCGCATGCTTGTTGGCAGCGGGAATGTTGCTATCTACTCCGATTACGGCAGCGGCGGATTATGTGACGGGAAATGACAGCTACCGTCTACCGGTCCCAAAGGCGTATAATTCTGTGAAAACAATTAATAATATCGGAGAATTTGGAGAAGAACAGATTTATTTTAAAGATCCGCAGGATCTGTTTGTCGATGATAAAGACAATCTTTATATTGTTGACAGCGGAAACAATCGTGTTGTGAAGATGAATGAGGATCTGAAGACGGTTGGCGTATATTATGGGCCGGATAAGGCGTTTAATAAGCCTGAGGGCATATTTGTTGACAGTGACGGAGATATGTATGTCGCTGATACGGGAAATAAGCGCATTGTACATATGTCCCCGACGGGGGAGATGGTGGAGGAATTTACGAATCCAGAGTCGAATCTTACTGGGTCAGCTCCATTCTCCCCGTCCAAGCTGGTAGTCAGCTCCACAGGCTATATCTATGTGGTGCGTGGCGAGAATATTATGGCGATCGACGGAAATGGAGAATTTCGTGGACTGTATGGACAGACCAATATTGGCTACGATATGACGGAGGCGCTGCTTCGAATCTTTGCCTCGGAGGAACAGCAGAATTTTATCTCAAAGCGTCTTGCATCCTCCTACATCAATGTCACCATGGGAAGTGATGGCATGATATACGCCACCAGCATGGAGCGCGTAGAAGGAGAGATCAAACAGCTGAATTCTGTTGGAACGAATGTGTTTAGAAAATATAAAAGTGTTGGAAACTCGATACAAAACCCTATAACAAACTTTATCAATAATAAGATTTTAAAATCCGTAGTGGCTGGAAACAGTTTTAAATTCGGAGAATATTTTGATGATGATGGCAAGTATATGGAGCCTATCTTCCGTGATATTGCCGTGGATAAGAATGGAATTATCACCGTGATCGAGGAGCTGAACGGAAAGGTTTACCAGTATGATCAGGAAGGGAATATGCTGGTTGCCTTCGGAGGACTGGGTGAGAGCACAGGCACCTTTTCCAGAACCTCTGCCATTGATGTGGACAGCAAGGGGAATCTGTTTATTCTGGACAGGCTGAATAATAATATCCAGATTTTTGAGCCGACCGAGTTTATAACCTTGGTGCATCAGGCGACCACAGCCTATGACGAAGGAGATTATGATGCCTCCTATCAACTGTGGCAGCAGGTACTTGCCATCCATGAGAATTATGAGCTTGCACACACCGGAATTGCCAAGACCTATTATAAAAAGGGTGAGTGGAAGATGTCGATGGAAGAGAGCAAGCTGGTGAATGACAGAGCGGTGTACACCAAGGCGTTTGATGAGTATAAGTACGAGGTGCTGAGGGCGAATTTTGTGTGGATAGTTCTTACAGCACTTGCCATTATTCTGTCGGTCGGCTTTTTGCTTATCACGCTCAATAAAGCGGCAAAGAAAGCATACTGGGCATTTCTCAATGAGAAGGGCAGGAATATGAGGATTGTTGAGGGATTAAAATACTCCTTCCACGTGCTTTTGCACCCAATTGATACCATTGAGGGCATACGATATAACCGGACAAGGATCAATATGATAGTGCCGCTGCTTATCTGCCTGATAGCCTATATCGTGAGAATTGCATATATCTACATTGTGCATTTTCCTCTTGCCTCTATCGATGTGAGAGATGCGAATCTGGTATTTGAGGCGGTTAAGCTGTTCTTGGTTCCTATTACATGGATTCCTGCCTCTTTTGCGGCGACAAGTATAGCGGATGGTGAGAGCAAATTTCAGGAGATTACCTTTACCTCAGCGATCTCTCTTATGCCATATATCTTGATTCATACACCGTTGATGTTTTTGTCCAATATTCTGTCAAAGACGCAGCAGTCATGGTATGGCGTATTCTCGACGCTTGCCTATATTGGTCTGTTTTTGATATTGTTCCAGAGCATGAGAATATTAAATAATTATTCGCTGGGGAAAACGATTAAGATGATGATTATATCAGCCTGCATGATGTTTATTATCTGGCTGGTGCTTGGATTGTTCTATGTGCTGTCAGGCAGGATGCTTCAATTTGTCTTTGAGGTAATGAAGGAATTCCGGCTGAACATTCTATGAAAGGAGTAACAGGTGCTTATATGATAAAAAAATATCTGAAAGAAAGGCTTGGACTTATCATTTTTTTGGCAGTTGCCATAGTGCTTGTTATCTGGGGAGCGATCAGCATATCAATAGCAAGAAAAAATGCAATCACCTTTGAAGATGAATATATTCCGGCTGAAGGGAATGTTGATTTTAGTGATGCGGGGAGCTATAAGACCGCAGCAGAAAATGAGACGATGGAGCTTCTCTACAATGAGGCAAAGGGTACCATCCAGCTCAAGGACAAGAAGAGTGGATATATCTGGAAAAGTGTTGTGGATAAAGAGCTCTATGACCTCGATAATATGAACCAGCAGTGGTCGGCATATCTGCAGTCCATACTAACTATAAGCTACAATGATATGGAAAAGCGCGATGCGCCTCCGGTCAAGATGTACAGCGCGAAGGATTGCAATGATTTGTCGGTGGAATATCTGGAGAATGGTGTTGCTGTCACTTATGGTTTTACCACGCCGGGCATTTTCCTGACAGTGGAGTATGTGTTGGAGGACGGAGAATTTGTAGTGCGGATTCCGCATGAAAAGATACAGGAGATCACAAAGTATGCGATAACTTCGATGGAGATTCTTCCATATTTTGGCGCAGCAGGCAATGATGTGGACGGCTATCTGTTCTACCCGGACGGCAGCGGTGCCATAACAAGGTACGACAATGCAGCGAATCGTCCTGCCAGTGTGAAGGCAGGCATGTGGCGAACCTACTCAGATAAGAGCATGAATTATGAAAATCTGGTGTTCTATGAGAACGCGAGCCGATACTCCGCAGCGCTTCCTGTATATGGGATAAAGAACGACGATAATGCACTTCTTGCTGCATTTACAAAGGGTGCAGAAAATTCAGGAGTTGTGGCGTATCCGTCCGGCTATGTAGTTGATCTGAATCATATTGGATTTGAGATCTATACCAGAAATGTGTTTGACGTCAATATGTTTAATGTTTCCAGCGGTGTCGGGGAGACTTCCACTGGAAAGATGATTCAGAGAGTGGACAGAGAGTTGATAAAAGAGGACAGGGAGATCCGATTCTTTTTGTTACATGGCGAGAAGGCAAATTACAGTGGCATGGCATCGACATACAGAGAGTATCTGATGGAGAAGGATCTGCTTGTCGGCGTGATTCAGGATGGAGATATGCTTCCGCTGTCTTTGGAGTTCTTGATGGGCGTGACAAAGGAAGGGATGATTTTTGATGAATATATCAAGATGACCAGCTTTGATGACTTAATTGAAATCTTTGACAGGTTGAAGGCACAGGGCATCACTAACACGGAGACAGTGCTTAGCGCGTGGCTTAAGGATAATGCGAGTTATCCTGCATACTGGCCCGCCGCAGGGCAGATAGGAGGAAAGTCAGGATTAAAGGCTCTTAATAAATATATTAAGGAAAACAGTGGAAACCATGTATATCTGCAAAATGACTTTTTCCTTGCCTCCAGCAAAAATGGCGGTTTTTCTGAGGTGGATGATGTGGTATATAATGGTTTAAATCAGACTGTGACAGGCGGTTTTGAAACTACACTATATCTGTTGAATCCGCAGGTGTCTTTTAATAGAAGCAATAAATTTTTGGATAAAATAAAATCATTACCCAATATTGGTGTTGCCTATGAGGATCTGGGAAGAGTGGTGTACCCTGACTACAATGAAAATAATGTCTTTACCAAAGGGCAGACGGCAGAGAAATGGCGGGAGATTCTTGCCAACACGCAGGAGAGGGAGCACAGGACAGCGGTGGATGGCATGAACCAGTACACATTTACCAATGCAGATTACCTGTATCACACCAGAGAGGAGAGCTTTGGGCTGTTTATCACAGATTCTGCAGTACCTTTTGTACAGATGGTACTATCAGGGCTGATTCCATATTCTACTGAGAGAGCAGGAAATCTCTCTTACGATTTGGAGATTCAAAAATTAAAATGGATAGAATATGGTGCGCTTCCTTCTTTTGTCTTGACTTATGAAGATGCCATTCATTTGAAGGAAACAGGCTATGATTCTATATTCACATCAACTTATGATGTGTGGGAGGAAAGAGTTGTTGATGTATACAGGGAATTTCAGGAGAATTTTCAGCATGTGTACGGCTTGCAGATGACGGAGCATGAGGTGCTGGAGGAAGGACTGATAAGGATAGGCTATGAGGATGGAACAATTATCTATCTTAATTACAATAAGGCGGATAGAACAGCGGACGGCAGGACGATTCCTCAGAAGGGCTATCTGATTGTAGGGGGAGGTGTACAAGGATGAGTGGTAATAAGACAAGAAAAAAGCCAACAAAGCTTTCTCTTCGAACCAAAGATCAATTAAAGGGGTTGGTTTTTGTATCTCCTTTTATTGTCGGGGTTCTTATGTTTTTTGCCTATCCGATCTTTCTCTCTCTGAGGCTGAGCTTTGGAAAGATTGACAGTATTATTGGGTTAAAAATATCGTGGGCAGGCATAACAAATTACACGAGAGCATTTTTGATTGATGTGGAGTTTCTTCCTACCTTTTTGGAAGTGATTAAGGATACAATTGTAAAGTATCCACTGACAATTATTCTATCTCTGATTATTGCGATTTTGCTAAATCGGGATATTATGTGCAGAGGCTTATTTAGGGTAATATTTTTTATCCCGTTTTTGCTTGGATCGGGCGAGGTAATGAAGCAGCTTTTAAATCAGGGTGTGGATAGTCAGGTGCTCAATATTATGGATGGACAGATTATTCCATATAATATTCTCAATTATTTTGGCTCCACCATTGTGAATGGCGTGCAGGGGGTTTTAAGCATAATGGTGACAGTACTGTGGGGCTGTGGCGTGCAGATTCTTCTGTTTCTTGCGGGACTTCAGAGCATCTCTCCAGCATTGTATGAGGCTGCAAAGATTGACGGGGCGACGGAGTGGGAAATCTTTTGGAAGGTGACAATACCGATGATCTCGCCGATGCTTCTGCTAAACTTAATCTACACGATGGTAGATTCCTTTGTCAGCGTGACAAATCCAATGCTTGAGTATATCCAGAGCTTTGGATTCTCAAAAGGACAGTTTGAATATGCTGCGGCGATGGGCTGGATTTACTTTGCCTTTGTGGGGGCAGTGGTTGCGATAGTGTTTGCATTGATGAAAAATTATATGCATACAAACGAGGTGGAGGAGGTTAGGAAGCGTGGAAAAGACAAAAAGCATAGGGTCTTCACAATTGAAAGAGCGCCGAGAAGAACATTTGAGTAAGCTTAAGCTAAGATGGAGGCTGTTGAAAAGCAAATATTCCAGTGTATCCGGCTATAAAAGGCTGATTGTTAAAATAGCCATGTATCTGCTGCTTTTGGGACTGGCGTTTGTATTTATCTATCCATTTATCTATATGATAGTGACATCGCTAAAATCTGACGCGGATCTCAACAGCCTTTCTGTCCAGTGGATTCCGACAGAGCTGAAGTTTGAAAATTATTTTGTGGCGATTGATATATTAAAGGCGGGAAGATATTTAAAAAATTCTTTGTTTGTCACAGTTGTAGCTTCCATAGGGCATATTATTTCCTGCTCTTTTATTGGATATGGATTTGCGAGATTTCATTTTCCGTTTAAGAAGCTGTTATTTGGCTGTGTGATTCTAGCCTTTATTGTGCCGGTTCAGACATTGATCATCCCCATGTATCTGACGTATTCCAATCTGGGATGGCTGGACAGCTATCTGCCCTTAATTGTGCCGACCTTCTTTGGATTTGGCTTAAAGGGGGCATTGTATGTATTTTTGTTCCGTCAGTTTTATCTGACTCTGCCCAGGGATCTGGAAAATGCAGCGCGCATTGACGGCTGTGGTTTTCTGATGACCTACTGGAAGATAGTGTTTCCGCTTGCGCAGTCAACTTTGATGGTGGCGCTCGTATTATCTGTGGTCTGGCACTGGAATGATTTCTATGAGCCAGCGATCTTTGTGAGCAAGGCGAGATTAGGATTTTTGCCGCCTCGTCTGAACAGCATTGTGGCGGCGGTGAATGCACTCCCTGAGCAGATGATGGAGCTGCTTGCAAGCCTTGGCTTACAGGACGGGGAGGACACCTTAAATAATGCGGTGGTTATGTCAGGAGCAACACTTATCAGTGCGCCGGTTCTTGTATTCTTTGCCTTTGCGCAGAGGAAGTTTATGCAAGGTATTGAGCGTACAGGTATCACCGGTGAGTAGAGCGTGTGATTAACATTCTTTTGGTAACAGCACAGAGGGCTTCTGTGAGGTTCAATATATTATTTGGGAGGTAAGCTATGAAGAGAAAAACAACAAAAAGAGTTTTGGCAGGAGTATTGTCAGCAAGCATGATGCTTGGATTGACAGCCTGCGGTGGCAATGGGAATACAAATACGACAACTCCTGCGCCTACCACGACAGCTTCTGGTGGTCAATCAAATGCAACAGATACCACGGATGCGACAACGACAGCTCAGACAGAGCTGGCACCATTAAAATTAAGTGTTATGCTGCCCAGCAACACACAGCATGCAAAAGGTGATCTGCCGGAACTAGACAGGATGCTTCAGGATATCAGCGACTACACAAATACAGATGTAGAGTGGATCTTCTATGCAGAGGATATGTACAATGAACGATTAACACTTCTGTATACGTCAGGTGATCTTCCAAGTGTTCTTGTCACAGCAAAAAATGCAGAATTTGTGAATGCATGTGAAAATGATTTCTTCTGGGATATTACAGATTATGTGGATGACTACAGCAATCTGGCAACCATTCCTGAGGTAGTAAGGCTGAATGCGGGAATTAACGGAAAGCTTTATGGTGTGCCGCGTTCCAGAACCATGGCGCGAAATGGTATAGGCTATCGTCTTGACTGGCTGAATAATCTTGGATTAAAGGAGCCTACCACATTGCAGGAATATTATGATATGCTCTATGCATTTACCTACAATGATCCAGACGGAAATGGACAGAATGATACATATGGTTTTGTGCTGAGCACATACACTGGTCCGTGGGATATTATGCAATTATGGTTTGGTGCGCCGAATGGCTGGGGAATTGATGATAATGGTGATCTGATTCCAGCACATATGACAGAGGAATATGACAATGCTTTAAAATGGTTCCGCCAGATTTATTCAGAAGGGCTTGTCAATCCTGATTTTAGAGATCTGCCTACAGAGGACTGGGATGTTCTTCTGCGCACAGGTGTGGGCGGAGGCTCAGCGGATGTTATAGACCGCTTTAGAAGAAATCAGACTTATTTTGAGAGAGAGGGAATCTCTGCGGAGACACAGCTTGCAGGTGCGATAGATGCAGGATTTGGTATGCGCTGTATGCCAACCAGCGGCTTTAGCAATATGCTTTCTATTTCTAAGACCAAGGTAAAGACAGAGGACGAGCTTAAGAGAGTATTAAAGTTTCTAAATGATCTGAACGATGCCGCTATGCTTGATACTATCGAGATTGGCTATGAGGGCGTGACCTATAAGATCAATGACGATGGATATTTTGAAAGATATACAGAAGAAGAAAAATTGGCACTTGGGGTGACGACAGCGGCATATAATAAAGGATATGCGCAGGTTTTGGCAGGCTTTTCCACAGAGGAGGAGAAGGCAAAGAGGATTCCGGGTGTACCATATGAGGGTCTTCAGGCATATGAGAATCAGTTATATGAAGAGAATATACCATATTGTATACCTAATTATGGTGCTTCCTACACGTCTGCTACCTATGTGGCATCTGGAACCGAGCTGGATGCAATTATCAATGAGGGCAGACTGGATTATATAACTGGTGTAATTGATGATGTAGGACTTCAGTCTGTAAAGGAGCAGTGGTTAAAGAGTGGCGGACAGAAGGTTATTGACGAGATGAATGAGCTGTATCATGCGGCTGGAAATTAGGACTTGGCAATTATTATAAGCATATAAAGTGAAAAAAGTGCTGCGAAGCAGAGAGAAATAGTTCTTTCCTTCGCAGCATTTTTATTCCCGCAAGTAGTGTCCAGATGGCTTCTGGTAGTTATGAAGTGTGGTGGCTGTCGCAAGAGTCAAATATCTGACCTCCCTTGTCAGTTGTACGGGCAGGGCATTTTCAAAATATGGAAATTGGTGTATAATCTTATGGGAGGGCTAGAGCTGGATTTGTGTCTGTGCGCTGCCTTTTGTGCGGAGCAGGCGCAAAGAAAAGAAATATATGCAAAATAATATTTTAGACTTAGTATTAGGAAGAATATGCGGTGAGCGAGATGAAGGAAAAGATGCATACGGGAGAGCTGTATCTGCCGGGAGATGACAGTATTATGAAAACTCAGGTGATCTATCAGGATAGGTTATGTGAGTATAATTTGACAAAGCCATCTGAGTCAGAAAAGCGAAGAAAGATGCTGGAGGAGATGCTTGGAGATTGCGGGGAAGGTGTATATATAGAAGCTCCTTTTTATGCAAACTTTGGCGGACATCATTGTCATTTTGGAAAAATGGTCTACGCCAATTATCATCTGACATGTGTGGATGATACGCATATCTATATTGGAGATTATACAATGATTGGCCCAAATGTGACGATAGCGACTGTCGGACATCCTATTTTGCCAGAGCTTCGCGAACAATTATATCAATACAATATGCCAGTGCATATTGGCAGAAACTGCTGGATTGGGGCGGGTGCTATTGTTCTTCCCGGCGTGACAATAGGGGATAACACGGTGATTGGTGCAGGAAGTATTGTCACAAAGGATATTCCTTCTAATGTTGTCGCTGTGGGGAATCCATGTAAGGTGATGCGCGAAATCAATGATCATGATAAGACCTATTATTTTAAAAATAGGAAAATTGATTTATCAGAAATAAAATAGTCGTCTGGTACATAAAAGGATAGAGATAAGGCTATAACTGAAAAAGAAACTATACTGCCAGCAAAGGATAAGGGAGAGGAGGCTTGTTAGATATGAAACTTATATTGAAATATATTAGAAGACATATGGGTATTTTTTTGATCTCAACCTTTTTTCTAACTATGGAAGCGATGGCGGATCTGATGCAGCCGACATTTATGTCCATGATTGTAGATAAGGGGATTCAAAATGCGGATATAGCCCAGATTCTTTTTTTGGGTGTGATAATGCTTGGGATAGCCATTTTGGGTGCGATGTGTGCCATTATGCGCAATCTGTTTGCCAGCCGGGTGTCTCAGACGATAGGGAAGGAGCTAAGGCGGGATATGTATCATAATGTCCAGCAGCTTTCCATGGAAAATATTGACCGTCTGCGCCCGGAATCAATTATTACTCGTATCACAAATGATGTGGCTCAGATACAAGAGTTTATCAACGGCATTATGCGTATTATGGTTAAGGCGCCAATTATCTGTGTGGGTGCTATCTTGTTGATTCTGATCCAGACACCAAGACAGGCTCCGGTTATGGCAGGTATTCTTTTTATTGTTTCTTTGTTGGTTGTGGGAAATATGAAAATTGGCTATCCACGGTTTGGAGTCGTACAGAAAAGGCTGGATCTTCTCAATGGAGTGGCGAGGGAATTTCTATCTTCTGTCCGTGTCGTCAAGGCGTTTCATGCTGAGGAAGAGGAGATGAATAAATTTGAGGGAGTGTCTGTAGAACTTGCCCACGCTAATACCGCTGCACTACGCACTATGGCAGTGTTCTCGCCATTTATCAATTTAACCGTCAATTTTGGTATCGTGCTTCTCCTGTGGATCTCAGGGAGCGGGCAGAGTGCGGAGATTGGCAGGCTTATGGCCTCTGTCAATTATATGACACAGGTGTTGTTTGCGGTAAATATGATCTCTAATACATTAAATACCGCGGTTCGTGCGGCGGCGTCCTCCGCAAGAATTAAGGAAGTGCTTGAGGAAAAGCCAGCGCAGCATGTGCCGCAAATGCCTTTAATGCCAGAAATAAAAGGTGATATTTACTTGGAGCAAGTGTCCTTTGCCTATGCGGGCTCAGGAAAGGAGACGCTTCGCAACATTGACATACATGTGTGTCCGGGCGAGACGGTTGGAATTATCGGCTCCACTGGCTCAGGAAAATCAACACTTGTAAATTTGATTCCGAGGTTTTATGATGCTGTGAGAGGAACGATATGGATAGATGGATGTGATGTGACGCAGATAGACACAAAGCATCTGCGAAATGCTATCGCTGTGGTGCCTCAGAAAGCGCTATTATTTTCTGGAACGATACGAGAAAATCTGCGCTGGGGGCGGGCGGAGGCATCGGATGATGAGCTTATAAAGGCGGCAGAAACTGCCTGTGCAGATGAATTTATTAAGCAGAGCGAGAAGGGATATGAGACAATGCTTGGGCAGGGAGGTGTCAATCTTTCCGGCGGACAAAAACAAAGGCTCTCTATCGCGCGGGCACTTGTCAGAAGGCCAAGGATCTTGATTTTAGATGACTGTACCAGTGCGCTGGACGCGCGGACGGAGGCGGATGTGTTAAGTGGGCTGCGCAGTATGGCAGAAAATATAACTGTGCTGTTAGTCAGCCAGCGCATCTCCGCCGTGATGCGGGCGGACCGCATACTGTGCATGGACAATGGCAGTGTGGTGGGATATGGCAGACATGATGAGCTTATGGAATCGTGTGAGACATATCGTGCGATCTATCATTCCCAGATTGGGCCAGAAGGAGGTGAGAGACATGGCTGAAAAAAGTGGAGGTATGCCTCCGGTGAACTTAAATGGAATCTCGCGGCCCGGACGTGGCGGAGTGTTTGTAAAACCAAAGAATATGAAGGGAACTCTGAGAAGACTTTGGAGACTGACAGAAGGACAAAGAAAAGGGCTTGGATGGATTCTGCTTCTCTCTGCCTTTGCTTCTGGTGCTTCCATCCTGTCGCCTTATGTGACAGGGAAGGCAGTCACTGCAATTAGCGGTGATGACGCGGTAAGCTGGGTACTTTTATGTTTGACAGGACTGTATCTTGGCGACTGGATGGTCAAATTTTTGCAGGCTTTTTTTATGGCGCTGATTGGGCAGCGTGTGATCCATCATATTCGCAAAACATTATTTTCCCACATTAAGACACTGCCGCTGTCGTTCTTTGACAATCACAGGCATGGCGAGCTGATGAGCCGCCTGACAAACGATGTCGACAATATAAGCACCACCATCTCCAATTCTCTGACATTGCTTTTAACATATGGGTTTACTGTTGTCGGCATATTATTTATGATGCTTTATCTAAGCCCGTTTTTGACAGTTGTCTCTCTGTTTGGCGTTGGGATGATATTTATACTTACAAAAACAGTGACAAAATATACCCGAAGACTTTTTTCCAGACAGCAAAAAAGTCTTGGAGCATTAAATGGACAGGTGGAAGAAAGTGTGTCGGGATTGTCTATAGTGAAAGCTTTTTGCCGTGAGGAGGAGATGGAGAGGGAATTTGAAGAAAAGAATGAAGAGCTATGCAAGATATCCATAAAAGCATTGATTTGCTCTGGGTATCTGATGCCGCTTATGAATGTGATCAACAATCTTCTCTATGTGGCGATCTCAGTTTTAAGCGGGGTGCTGTTTGTAAATGGAAGGATCACAGATATTGGACTTGTGACGAGTTTTCTTCTCTATGTGCGTCAATTTACCCGGCCTTTTGTGGAGATAGCGAATATCTATAATAATTTTCAGACTGCTGTTGCGGGAGCCGAGCGAGTGTTTGAAATACTGGATGAAAGTCCTGAGCCGCCGGACAGACAAGGTGCAGTGCGGCTGAACCATCCGAGAGGAGACATTGAACTGCGCCATGTGGAATTTGGCTACACACCTGAAAATCCCGTGTTAAAAGATATTTCTATAAAGATTCTTGCAGGTACACAAGCTGCCATTGTGGGAGCCACAGGCTCTGGAAAAACTACGATTATCAATCTGCTGACACGATTTTATGATATATCGGCGGGAAACATTCTTTTGGATGGCCGGGATTTGCGGGACTACCGGATGGAGGATCTGAGGAAAGCCTTTGGAGTAGTATTACAGGATACGGCATTGTTTGCCATATCTGTCCGCGATAATATCTGCTATGGGCACCCGGAGGCGACGATTGAACAGATAAAAAAAGCAGCGCAGACATCAGGGGCAGATAGTTTTATTGAGAGGCTTCCAGAAGGATATGACACAATTCTTGAGCATGGAGGTATGGAGCTGTCCCAAGGGGAGCGACAGCTTTTAACGATAGCGAGGGCAGTGCTTGCCAACGCCCCGATCTTGATCTTGGATGAAGCGACAAGTTCTGTGGACACTGTTACCGAGCAGAAGATTCGACGTGCCATGTTGCAGATCTGCGCCAATCGCACATCTGTTATAATCGCACACCGTCTTTCGACAATCCGCGATTCTGATCTGATTATATTGCTTGAAAATGGTACAATTGCCGAACAGGGCACTCATGAAGAGCTGATGGCTTATAATGGACATTACGCACAGATGTATAAAACACAGACAGAATGTTTGTAAAAATGCGTGATCTGGTATGAATCCCAGTGCCTGACCGCATCAGCAGCCAGACGAAAATATTCAATAACAGCAACGATATGTGATTGTTGCACACGGATTTGTCGAATGGGAGAGAAGATAGCAGTTTCCCCCTCCCAAATCTTTGTGTTCTTAAAGATATTACACAAGGGCGCGAATATTTCGCGCCCTTGTGTTATCAATGCAGTCGTTGATGGTAATAAACGGATGTGCACTTTCCTTAAATTCTTCTTATCCTGCTTCATTCCGCTCCGGGGTCCATGTAATTGGAACAGATGCCTCATTTTTTCTCAGAAACAGCAGCCCGAATGAATCTGGACCGCAGTTGCTCGCAATGGCGGAAGATGCTTTTTGCAGATAAACTTGTCGAAAGGGACAATATTGCCGCACAAGATCCTGAATGTACTGGAGTTTTTGTTCATTCAGACCGGAATATGTGATGAAGAGAATACGCCGGTCGATATTTTTGGTATCCTGAAGCATTTTCCTGACGTATTTTTTCGCAGCATGGGTAAAGTTACCTACTTCCATACTGCCTACCACCATCCTGCTTTTTTTTAACACAAGGACCGGGTGCAGCAACAGTGCATCACAAACTACCTGTATTCGTTTTGATATTCGTCCAGACTGACACATCATATGAGTACTATTTATGATAAAAGCGGAGGAAATAAGGCGTTCTATCTGTTTTACTGATGCGACGATCTCTGCTTTTCCGGCGTGGTGCTCTGCCAGATGGGCTGCATACAGCACTGCCAGCCCCATGCTGCTAGAGAGATGCCCGGAATCTACAACAGTAACATTATCAAAAGATTTTGCTGCCTCAATAGCGTTTTGATATCCATCACTAACATGCTTTGCCATTGTGATATGGATCACATTTTGTGCCTCTGTCAGCTTCTCAGCAAAAAAATGTTCATAGTCCTCAACATCAGGGGGGTGGGAATATCCTTTCCGACCTTTGGCGATATGTGCCAGCAGTTCATCCGCAGTCAGTTCTTGGTTATCCAGAAAACGACCTTCCTCTGTATAGACGTAGTAGGGACATACAGAAATGCCAAGCTCTGTTCTGAGGGATTCTGGAAGGTCACACACACTGTCTGTTGTGATTAAAACAGAACGTCTTTTGGCTTGGTCAAAAATCAAAATATCCTTTTCTAGATCCGACTGATCAACTTCCTCATACTGCTGTACCAGTTCCTTGGGCAGAATATTTAGTACAGCCGCTTCCAGCAGCGCACCGCTGACTGGCTTAGCCAGATACCCACTGAATCCTTCCTTGCGGTAGAGGAGCTGATTGTCACTCCCTGCATGAGCGGTGAGTACTATCACTGGCACATCCTGACACAGTCCGCCCGGCTGTGCCCGCAAGGCATGGAGACATTTGATCCCGTCCATTTCCGGCATCAAATGGTCCATCAAAATGCAGTCGTAATGATGGTTCTGAGTCAATTTCAAGCACTCCTGCCCACTACACGCAGTATCAATTTGGATCTTTGTTGCTGACAGCAGCTTGGTCACCACCATCAGATTCATGTCGTTGTCATCCACTACTAGGATATGGGCATCCGGCGCCTCGAAGCTTTGCTGATACACTCTCTCGTTATGAAGCTTTACCCGTGAAGCCAGCGTAAAGGGTCCCAGCTCTTTTTCATCTACAATATCCTGCTCTAGCGTAACGACAAATTTTGAGCCTTTGGTATAAATACTGTTTACACTGATCTCGCCGCCCATCAATTCCACCAGCTGATGAACAATACTTAATCCCAGCCCGGTCCCCTCAATATGGCGGTTTTTCTCTTCGTCCACCCGTCGAAATGCGTTAAAAAGATATGGAATATTCTCCTTTTTTACCCCTTGTCCTGTGTCCTCCACAGAGTACCAGACAAGCACCCGGTTTACCCCTTTGCGCTCACAGCGGACGGAGAGTGTGACCGATCCCTCGCTGGTGTATTTCACCGCGTTATTCAGCAGGTTGATCAGAATTTGTTTGATACGCACTTCGTCTCCGCAGAGCATACTTGGAATGGACGGATCTATGTGAAGCTTGAATTCAAGCCCCTTTTCCTTTGCCTTGATCCAGATCATATTGACGATTTCAGAAAAAAGCATCCCTGTCTCATAGGATGTGTTGATGATCTCCATCTTTCCAGACTTGATTTTGGATATGTCCAGAATATCATTGATCAGGGTAAGTAACAGTTTACTGGCCCCCTGAATATTTCTGGCGTTTTCCGCTACTTCCGGTGAAATATCGCCCCGCAGCGTAATCTCATTCAGCCCTATGATCGTATTGATAGGGGTGCGGATCTCATGGCTCATACTGGAAAAAAAGTGATTCTCGGCCTGATTCAGCTCTTCAATCTCCTTTTTCTGCTGCTGGGTGATGGTATTTTCCTCCTCATACATTCGGTTCAGAAACATGAGTAGCACACTGGTCATCAGCCCAACCATAACCATAGAGAAGGCCGAATCAAAAAAGGAACGCTGCTGAGTATTTATGATAGCCAATTCAGGGAAATAAAAGGCAATTCCATAACAAAGCAGAGTTTCTGCTGCACACAGCCCAAAAAACACGACCCTGCGCCATTGATGCAAAGTAATGCAGACATAGATAAAGCAAAGTACAAACCATTCTGGTACCCCACTGTAAAATCCCCCAGCGGTAAAAAATGTATACGGAAATAGCGTAAGCAATAGTACTACAATAATCGTAGCCCCCGTTTGGACACATCTCTTTTGAATACTAACCCGCACGATTACTGCAATAATTACCAGACTTATTGCTAAGATTACAATATTTATGATGCTTCTGCCCATAGGCAGAGTAAATATCAGCGCAATCATACAGATTGCCGTCACGATACGAAACATACGTTCGTATAGGCTGATCTTATGGTCATGGAGGATATCAATCCATTTTTTTATCACGCAAACTTTCACTCCTTCTAACATTGGTCTCAGAAAAACCGCTAGGACAGGTTCATATTTCAGCGATCTGCGTGCAAAGCTCATCATACGCGCACAACAGCGCGGTGTGATGCGCATGGATAAAGTTTGCATCGCCTCGTTTCCCCGCCAGCTCCAGTTCTTTCGCCTGTGCGGAAAGAGATTCCGCGCCGATGGTTAGCGACGTACTCTTTAGTGCGTGAACTTTCACCACGTAATCTGTCCAATTAGCACTTTCATATAGAGAAACGATCTCTGCCTTTTTCATTTTGCTCTGGTCATAGAACATCCTCAGCATCTCATGAAAAAAGTTATCATCTCCACCACAGTAATTCAATCCCAGCTCCACATTAATGCCAGCTTTGGCCAACTGGTCATAGGAGATCTCTGGCTTATCCACAGATACTTCTGCTGAATAAGCTGCTTCTACAGTTTCTTCATGCTCTGTCATCCCGGGAGCACTGTAAAATGTTTCCTGTTGTTCCGATGATGAAACAACAGGCGTGTTGTTCTCAGGAATCTCTTTCTTCGCAGATGTTTCACCATACTGGATAAAGCGCTTGGGCAGCACTTTTCGCAGTACCCGCTCCAAAATAGTACGGTCGATGGGCTTAGGAACAAATTCGGTAAATCCTTCGCTATGGAACATTTCCCGAGCGCCGCTGACAGTATTTGCGGTCAGTGCGATCACTGGCAAATCCTGATAAGCACCGTTCTGGAGTTCCCGTATCTTTTTCAGGGTCTGTACCCCATCAAATCCTGGCATCATATGATCTAGGAAGATGATATCATAAGAAACACTTTCACACCGTGTCACGGCTTCCCGTCCACTCAGACAGGTATCCACTTCAATCCCATAGCTTCCCAATACGCCCTTGGCCACCACCAGATTCATCTCCTCATCGTCCACCGCCAGCGCATGTACTCCCGGACAACTGAACGGCTTCCGACCTTTGGACTGAGCCTCAACGAAATTACGTACACCCATTTCCCCATTCATCAGATTCGCGACGGAAAGCGCGGAAAAAGGCTTATGTATCATAAAAAGTTTACTTCCATTGTCTAAAACAAACTCTTTCTCAGCAATCACAACAACCTGAAGCGTATCCGCCAATTCTTCATAATAGGTCCGATTTTCTTCATATTCTGACTGGGCAATAAATACATGAGTTAAATTATGGCTGCGCTCCAACTTGAGTAACCCTTCAAAATTGTGTGTTTGATAGCCATTGATACCAAGTCCTTCCAACAAATTCAGGATCAGGCCATCATAATACTCCCGGACCTCGTCACAGCTATAACGCTCTGGTTTGAAATAGCACGCAACACATGCTTGATCTGCATGATTAAGCACAATACACGGTCGGTCGTCCGCCACACCTTGGGGAATTGCGATATGGGCGTGCAGACCTTGCTGGTCCTTACTTTCGAAGTGAATGAATCCGCCCATAGCACTCAGAAGTCCCCGGGCGATAGGCAGCCCAAGCCCAAGCCCACCTACTAAGCGACTGCTTCCAGAATCCGCTTGGTAAAAGTCATCGTACATTTGCAGCATCTGAGAATTTGTCATGCCGATGCCCGTATCGCGGATATCTATGATCAAATTAACGCCATAGCTTTCCTGCCGGTATCCTATGCGGATGTTTATACCACCTTTTTCTGTAAATTTGATGGAGTTTTCAACCAGAATTTTTAATACATGGGAAATTTTCTCTGCGTCCCCACCATGACCGCCGGTACCTTCGGGTCGATATCAAATACAATCTCCAGATGTTGCCGGTTGCTTTGAAGTGCAGCCATTGTACTCACATCGTTCAACACTGAAGTGATCATATACTCTTCCTTTGCTGGTATCAGCGTACCTTCCACAATCTCCGTATAATCAAGGATATTGTTGATCTGGTTAGACAGGCGTTTCCCGGCCAGTCTGATGGAATTCATATCCGCCCGAATATCCGGTGAAAGATCTTTTTCCAGCACTACCTCACTAATTCCAATTACCGTATTGATGGGTGTACGGAGCTCATGAGACACATTTGATAAAAAAACAGCATTTTGCTTTCCCGATGCTTCCAGATCGGCAAATACACGGTTATACCATTTCCTCTGGATAATGCGCTGCTTGATCCAGTATTCAGCCAGCGCCGCACCGCCAAAGGTTACAACAGTACCCAGTCCCAGACGGAAAGCGTCCCGAAATCCGATGCCGTAAGAAATCGTATGGAGAATCAGGACATGATACAACAAGGCCAATATATAGAGAGCTTTGAGTACATACAGAATCCACTTTTTGTTTAGCATAAACAACATAAGAATGATAATGCATGCTACAGCCGGTATATCAAAAAGGGTAGATTCATGTACACTAAAAAAAAGAATCCTAGCAGCGTCAAGCTGGCACAAAGAGTTTCATAAAATATGTCTGAACCGATCTTTGCAATGTGTAAAAGCCATATGCTAAAACAGCCAACAATCATTAGTAGAATCATCCAGAATTCCCATGCCATAACGACCGTGACCAGACATAACATTACACTAAATACTGTGACGATAACAGCCAGCAGCAGATGTCTGCTCGTCTGTTCCTCCACCCTCATCGCGCCGCAAGCTCCTGTGCCACTCTATTAAGCAGTTCTTCCGGAGGGAACGGCTTCTTTAGGTAATTCGCTGCGCCCAGCTGGATTGCACAGACTACATCATCTTTCTGTCCCGATGCCGTTAAAAAAATCACAGATATATCTGCAACAATCTCTTTCATCCGTTCAAACGTTTCAAATCCGTTCATCTTTGGCATCTCAATGTCCAAAAGAACCAGATCTATCTCTTCACGCCTCAGTGTTTCCAGTGCTTCGAATCCTGAGCTGGCCAAAAATACATTGTACTTTTTCCCCAAAATCATTTTGGCTCTTATCAAGTTCATGTCATCGTCGTCAACGACTAAAATGCGTTTTAACATATATAGTTGCCTCCCTGATTTATGATTGGGTCATTTTTAACCCATGTAATTTATTTTATATGAAGAACACAAGAAAATGAAGTTCAATTATCAAATGTTTTTCCTAAAAGAATCTATTGAAAAACGTCGGCGGTTAGCAAGGTATTTTCGAGCTTACCATCCGCTACATTTTTCACTAAGCAAAAGCAGGGTGAGGGAAGAAATAGCAGAATTTTCTATGCGGACTGTTCACATAAATGTTTTGTATAGATTTGAAATAATTCAGAAAAATTACTCGAAAGATTTACGGGGTAGCAGCCAGATATTCTTCCAAGCATATTCCCTGCTCCATAATTATCTTTGCCGCTTCTTTTCCTACATAGCGATAATGCCATGGCTCATATCCAATTCCGGTTATTTCGCTTTTATCTGTGGGATAGCGCAGGATAAATCCATATTCTGCACAATGCTCCATCAGCCATTGCTGTACGGCTGTGGACTCTTGTGCCTCATCAAGCTGCTGATAGGCAGTATCTACAATATCCACGGCAAGCCCAGCCTGATGTTCGCTGGTTCCGGGGACGGCTACCCAAATTGCGGCATTGATCTCAGCTTCTTTTTGGGAATACCCCTGATCAAGAAGAGAATTTATTTTATTTTGGTACAATTCCTCCTGTCTGTCCCATGTGCGGAAGGAGGAGCAAATTAATGGGTCGAGATGTTCTGCTCTTGCGGCGTCCATCATTTCCTGAAGGGCGGGATAGGCTCTTTTGTCAATGGCATGTCCATTCCTTAACTGAGTGAGCTCTGGAATATTGAAATCCTCTGGCAGAGGATTATCCCGATTAATAAGGATTAGATTCCAGTCCTCCTTTGTGGAAGTAGCCTTTGGCAAAGTATTTGCAGAACTGGATGTGTTTTCGTCCGATGAGAAGGAATGGGAGGGTTCCTGTGTGGGTAGGGAGGAAGAGGTATATGGCGTGGCACTTGCCCTTCCAAGCATAAAACCGCTACACAGGGATACTTCAACTAACAAAATAACAAGAATAAGACGGAATCCTAAGTATTTATAGCGATGCTTATAATTGCGTTTGTTTCTTTGTCGAGAAGTGATGCGAGGAGCAGTGCGATGGTGGTTTTTGGCAGGCTTAGGCTCCTTGTTGCTGTTAGGGTAGAGAGAAACATATTCCATATCTGAAACACTCCTTTGTATTTGATGGTTTCAGCATAACAGTCAAATGCGTCAAAATACCCTCATAATTGCATCAAATTGACATCATAATCAGCTCTATCCTCGGTCTGTTTGAGTTGATTGAGTATTAGGATGATAATTGTAATAAATGGTTATAATTAAGGTTTCTGGTTCTAATAATATTGTATATTGTAGATTTGTCTCTTTTAGTGGGAAGATTGTATAAGCTCCATCTTTCTTAAATGGTTCATATTCTATACCTAGACGATCAAGGAAGGTCTGACCCATTATTTCTGGAGAGATAGGAGGAAGATTTTCGGAAGAAAACAGGGATAGATGTAGTAGTTTTCCAGTTTCCTCATCTAAGATTATCGACGCTCCCCAATAATTTAAAGTTTCGTCATATAGTTCAACAGATAAAAACCAATTTCCCTTATTCTCTTGATTATCCTGCACATAGAATCGCAGTGCACTGGACAGGTGATAATTCTCAGAAAAAAGATCCTTGGGTAGAATCTGAGCTTCCACTAAGCTATTTAATTCCGTGTAGAGCAGCTCTTCCATAATTCGGCGCTCTTCTGGTGTGCTTTCTGAGTCATTGAGTGAGCGGTTAATGATAGTGATATTACCATCAGGATTGTTATTGTGGAGATAAAGCAAAGAAAGCTTCTGTATCAGGTCTGGTGTCCAGATAGGAAGAGAGCTGTTGGATGATATTTCTTCCGCATGGATGGCGTGAAAAAGCTTCTGATCCCGGAATTGGGAGAGCTTTTCTGGGAGAAGGGCAGCAGAAAGTATGGTCAGTACTGTTATGGCGGGAAGCAGCCAGCGTATTATATATTTCATAATATCCTTTTCTGCGCTGGCATTTAAATATTAAGGAATATTGTATATGCAGCGCGTGTATATGATCTATGGTTTTCGTTGTCAGTTTTTTAGATGAATATAGGCCTGTGTTCCTGAACCTTCAACACTATTGAACTCTAGGGCTCCGCCGTGGAGTGTCACAATTCTTTGACAGATCGCTAGTCCAAGCCCTGCGCCTCCCTTGGCGCGGGCGCGGGATTTGTCAACCATGTAGAAAGCTTCTGTGATGCGGGCCAGCTCGCCCTTTGGTATGCCTTTTCCATTATCATTGACACAGACGCAGTAGCCATCTTTTTCTTTTTTTCCCTCTAATACAATGATTCCGCCATAGTCCATGGCTTTTCTGGCGTTGTCGATTAGATTGAGCAATACTGTTTCCATTAGGTCTGGTTCGAGGGAAAGGATGAAGGGTTCTGCCTGTGTTCGCAGATAGATGCCCTGATTACTTAGAATGGGCTGCAGGGCACCACCTACCCGCCTAAGAAACAGATCCATGTCAACAGGGCGTAGAGGAAAATCTTGTTTATTTAGTACAATGAGATCCATCAGCTTTCGGCTAAGTGCTTCCAGCCTTCTGCCCTCCCGGAATATATAATCTGAACATTCAAAAACCTGTTCGGCGGTGGAAGGTCTTGACCGAAGCAGATCGGCATAGCCGATAATGGAGGTAAGAGGGGTCTTGATCTCATGGGCAAAACTGCCGATAAAATCTTCCTGCCGTTTTGCTGCTTCAGTCAGATCTTCCACGTAAGCCTCCAGCCGCGCTGCCATGGTGTTAAAGTTGGCAGCTAGATGTCCAAGCTCATCACGGCTGTTTACCTTTACCCGGACATTCAGCTTTCCTGCTGCCATCTTTTTGGTGGCGGCTGACATTTGTCTTAATGGTTTTAGGATCAGGGCGGTGATAAACAAGGACGCTGCTCCAACGGCGAGAGTGAGAGCTGTCATCAGATAAAAAAAGCTTTGGTACTGCTCGGAACGTGTGGTGAAAAGACTGCTCACGTCCCTGCAATTTTCCAGATATAAAAGATCATCCTCAAAAATCAGAGGACTTGCCACATGAAGGTAGATATGATTGTCTTCTGTCTGAGCAAGCTGCCAGCCTCTTTGATTTTCTTTCAGTTGTGTGGTGAGGGAGGATGCCTCTGGCACAATAATACCTTTGAGGGCGATGGTTCTCCCGTCCTTTGTGCTGATTCGGAAGGTGACAGTATCATGGCCAGTGTTGATGGTGATATTTTCTGCCAGTGAGGCAAGCTCCTCTTGGTTACTGATAGGGTCTATATGCATCTCACGAGTCAGTGTGAATCGAAGCAGATCATTTTCCTCATAGACAGCAGCGACTTCTCGTTCAAGTGATGTGCGAAATTGGGAATCAATCAGGACGAAGCCTCCAATGGAGCTTGCAAATATTGTCAGAAGGACCATGCTGCAGAACAACTTCCAAAACAGCTTCAAACCCTCACACCTCCAATCGGTATCCTATCTTATAAACGGCGACCAGCCTGCTCTCCAGTCCAAGCTTTTTTCGCATCCTCTGAATATGCAAGTCCACAGTGCGGCTGTCTCCCAGATATTCCTCGCCCCACACCCGCTCATAGATGCGATCTCGATAAAGAGCAATATTTTTATTCTGCAAGAACAAAAGCAAAAGATCATATTCTTTCGCGGTGAGAGATACGGGAAGCCCGGCGCGCTTTACCACATGACTTGCTGTGTCCACCTCAATATCGGGAGGAAGTGTGAGAAGTCTTCCTGTTTTGCCACAACGACGCAATACAGTCTCCACCCTAGCTAGAAGCTCCATAAGCTCAAATGGTTTAGTAATATAGTCCTCTGCCCCAAGTCTAAGCCCTTTTACTCGATCCTCAAGCCGTCCCTTTGCCGTCAAGAAAATAACTGGGACATCAAGAGATTTACAATATTCAAGTACCTCATATCCGTCTGCCTTTGGAAGCATAATATCCAGAAGCACGAGATCAAAGGGCTCTGATTCCAATAAGCCTGCCGCTCTTTCTCCATCCTCTGCCCACAGACAACAATAGCCAGAACCCTCCAGCGCTGTGCGCAGCAGATTGGCGATGGGAGCTTCATCTTCCGCAATAAGAATTTTGTTCATTGCGCTCACCTCCTTGCAGATATTTTGAATCATTTTTCCATCATTTTTGTATCATTTGCCAAAAAAAGATATCTTGCTTTTTTTACATTCTCGGCGGATCACAAGAATTACCACGACAAGTGCCATAACAGCGACGAGAGAGTTGCTGACCATCATGGTGATGCCGACGCTCTCATTGCCGAGAGAGGTAAAATTCTGCAGTGCCCACAGCACCGGGATGCGGAAAACAAACACACGGCAGAAGTTGACAAGCAGTGTAAGCTTTGTCTTTCCAAAGCCAAAAAGAAGCGACATGCAGGAGGAAAAGATGCCCAGAGGGATACATCCGCCAATTATATCATAGTGGTTGATGGCGATAATCATCTCCTGAAATTCTGTGTTTACAACGCCGCCCGATGTGGCGAACAATAGACTGATCGGGCGGAGCAGCATAAGAGTGAGGATCAGCCCGATGGTTCCGATAATCACATTAATGCACAATACACGCTTAAATGCTTCCAAAGCCCGTTTTTTGTTTCCAGCGCCGAGATTTTGGCTGATAATGGCAGCACATCCATCTTGAAAGCCATTTTGTGCACTGGTGGTGAAGCCGTTGATATTGTTGGAGATACCAAGAGCACCTATTGTCAGAGAACCATACATGCTGCTCATAGAATTTACGACCACCTTGCCAAAGGAGAATGCACTTTTCTCAACCATAACCGGAAAAGAGATATGGAGCATGGGTCCGATGCTTTCCCGGCGAAAAGAGATATTGCGGAAAGAAAAGGAAAAATAACTGTCTTTTCTTGTCATATGGTAAACACCCGCCACAAGCAGGATTCCCTGTGAGAGAAGCGTGGCAACAGCGATCATTGTGATGTCCGCCTGAAGAACATACACAAAAAAGGCGGTAAGGCTCAGCTTAAAGACAATCACACAGATATTTAGGTATAAAATTCTCTGAGAATTGCCGCGTGAGCGCTCGATGGCAATATAGACATTGTTGATAAATCCAACTACAATACCCAAAAGCTCAATGGCAAAATAGCGGCTTCCAATGGCGATCAGGTTTTCAGGGGTGTTGGCGATTTTTAAAATTACAGGGGTAAATGGAATCATGCAAATAAGTGCTATCCCAAGTATACCACAAATTCCGAATAATGTACTCACCCGCTGCCTGACAAGCTTATAATCTCCAGCGCCGTAGGCTTGGCTGATTTTTAAGCTGCTTCCAATGGCAAGTCCTCCGCCTATCGCTGATATCATATGGTTGATCTGGGAGAGATAGGCGACTGCAGATACAGATTCTGCACTGATATAGGATGCCATCATTGAGTCCAGAATCTTAAAGATCATATTAAGGTTTTGATAGAGCGCGAGCGGAAGTCCAACCTGCAAAAGCAGCAGCCAGAGATTACCGTTCAGTGCAAAATCACGAAAATTATCATCTTTTTTGGAGATTGTAAATTTTGATTTTTTCATTTGATGTTTTCCCTTCTCTGTATTTACAGGATAACTGTACTTGAAAAAACATGGATATGCAACAAAAAAATCGAAAGATTTTCGTCAAAATACAGTTTTTTTGCTTTGTACACAAGGAAAATTATGATATACTCTAAAAAGGGGGAAACAATACCACAGAAAGCAGGGGAAGCTACATGGAAGAGAATCAGACAAAAAATATCCATTTTATTGCTGCAAATGCCAGTGATGTGACAGATGTATTAGAACATCAGTTCTACATTAGCCAAGTAAAGAGAAATGCTTATTTTGCTATGAAGGAAGCCCATGTTCATCCTTTTTATGAGATCTATTATCTTTTATCTGGAAAAAGAAGGATTTTTGTAAATCATACCATATATGTTGTAAATAAAGGTGACATTGTGGCGATTGAGAAGGGAGCACTGCATCGAAGCACCTATCTTGCAGATAAAGCGCATGAGAGAATAGTGATTAATTTCACTGATGAATTTGTCAAGCCATTATATGAAGAATTTGGAAAGGAAACCGTGCTAAAATGCTTTAAGAATCCACATATGACAATTCCTGTAAGTCGAAGGGAATATGTGGATAATCTTATGCAGAAGATGGAGTATGAATATAAGATACCTGATAATTTTTCAAAAAGATTGTTAAAAAATCATCTGTATGAGCTGTTAATATTTCTTCTCCGATGTCAGGAATTTCAGTATAATACGATAGAAGAGCTGGATGCTGTGGATGAGGTAATACAGGATGTGGCAAAATATATCTGCCAAAACTACAGTTCGACAATAACTCTGGAGGACGCGGCAAAAAAGGCGAATATGAGCGCAGCGTATTTCTCAAGAAAATTTAAGCGGACGACAGGCTTTGGTTTTAAAGAATATTTGAGCAGTGTTCGGCTTAGGGAGGCAACCACGCTTCTTTTGGAAACCAATGCCTCGATAACGGAGATCGCACTGCGCTGTGGGTACAATGACAGTAATTATTTCGGAGATGTATTTAAAAAGATAAAGGGAATGTCGCCGTATCAATATCGGAAAAATAAAGGAGTAGTGTAGGAGGGATCTCACACAAAGTGCTGGGGAGGAAGATGGAAGCCTATATGGGGAGGGATACAGCGAAAGGAGCTATGCTGTGGCGAATCTTTTAATCGTTGAAGAGGAAAAGACTATGGTGTTAAAAATAAGTCAGATGGCGTCGAAGTTTATTTCTCTATCCGCACAATACAATAACAAAGCATTGTATTTATCAAGGAAGTACTTCATTTTTATGACAGAGAGACATAAGTGGAGGACTTTCTTTTTTGTCGATAAGAATAACATCTTTTAGAATGAATTTTTTATCATTTTCGGAAAAGGTTCGTATAGCCCGTCCGCTGTTTCCTCCGTCACCCCGCTTGCGCTTAGTGAAAAACGTAACGGATACTAAGCTCGTGAACTACCTCGCTAAGTACCGACGTTTTTCAATAGGTTCCTTGAGGAAAACAGCGGACGGGCTATACTGCTTTATTGGATATTTTTCTTCATATACTTGCAGCTCTGTATATATTATACATTTGTTTGTATTCAAAGAGCATTAAATTCTCTTAAAGAAGACAACTAAAACTATCTGTCTATCCTGTACAAACAAAGATACAGCGTGTCTGGCCTAATTGACAAAACAGCCAAGCGGGCGTGAAGAGATAATCCATTATTTTAATCGGCTGATAATATAGGTGTAAATATCTTCACTATAGTTTTTCCAATTCATGCACATATGCTCTGCCAAAACATCATCGGGAGCTGACAGATTCAGATCAATTAAAGGTGTATTTCCTTCTTTTATCTGGCAGTGGACAATATAGTCGCCGTTGGTGGTTTTGTAATAATCGGATAATGTCCCAGATTCATTTCTAAGCTCATAGCTGTTTTCTTTTAAAAAATTGTCAATTTCTTCTTTAATCGGATCAGAGATCCGGTTGGAGAAAAATCCTAGTGTTTCTATTCCCTGAGCTGTGATCTGATAGCGTGAGGTGCTTCCTGCAGTCTTAACATGGATAAGACCAGAGGAGAGCAGCTCAGAGATCACCTGCTGCAGTGTGAAATAATTCGTGTATTCCTTTTCCAGAATAAATTCGGAAAGCTGCGTATTTGTAAGAGGAAAATTTACCTTATTTAACATATAAAGAACAATGAGTTTATATAAGGTTAATGCTTCCGGGGACATAAATACCTCCTTCCTTGATAGGCGCCGCGCCGTGTCATCTCAGCGTGCAAAGTATTGAGAATATTCCATTTTTGAAGGCTCCACAAGGGTGCGATCAGAAGCTTTTGTGGCCCATCTCCTGTCAGGCGGTGGATGACAATCTCCGGGGAGAGCAGCTCGACAGCATCAATAAGAATGTCTATATATTCTTCAAAGGAGAGCACATCAAAGCTTCCTTTTTCATAATAATCTGCCAAATCTGTGTCTTTTAGTACATAGAGAAGCTGCAGCTTTATGCCATGGATACCTGATGTGGAGAGATAGGATATGGTGGATAGCATGTCTTCTCTCGATTCGTGGGGAAGTCCTAGAATCACGTGGACGATCACTGGGATGGAGAGCTTTTGTAATTTTGTGAGCGCGCTCTCAAATACAGAGAGAGGGTATCCTCTTCGGATAAAGAGGGCGGAGGGCTCATGGATAGTCTGTAAGCCCAGCTCAATCCAGACAGGCTTTAGACAATTTAAGCGGGCAAGGAGTGCAAGAACCTCATCGGACAGACAGTCTGGCCTTGTGGCAATCGAGAGAATGGCGATCTCTGGGTGTGTGATCGCTTCCATAAAGATGTGTTCCAGATAGTCCACAGGTGCATAGGTGTTGGTAAATGCCTGAAAGTATGCAATATATGGCCCGCTTTTTTGTTTTTTTCCGATTATCTGCTTTGCAGCGCCTATCTGTTGTGTGATTGTGAGCTGTCGCGAAGGGGTAAATTCACCAGAACCGCCGCGGCTACAGAAGATACAGCCGCGGGTTCCCAGCGTTCCGTCGCGATTGGGACAGGTCATGCCTCCGTCAAGCGCAAGACGGTACAGCTTTTTTCCATAGGTGTTTTTTAAGTAGGAATTTAGAGAATAGTAGGGTTTTCCATTCCAATTGTTCATATTATCGGATATGGTTTTTAACTGCCTCGCTCACTAGCTGGGCGACTCTTGGGTCAAATGGCTGCGGCATAATATTGTCCTCGTGAAGCTCATTGTCTGGGACTAAATCTGCGATGGCCGTGGCAGCGGCGAGCTTCATCTCCTCTGTGATCTGTACGGCGCGACCCTCTAGGGCGCCTTTAAAGATGCCGGGGAAAGCGACAACATTATTGATCTGATTGGGAAAATCGGAGCGTCCGGTTCCGACCACTTTTGCGCCAGCTTTTTTTGCGAGATCTGGCATAATCTCAGGAACAGGGTTTGCCATGGCAAACAGTATGGCGTCGTGGTTCATCGAGGCCACCATCTCTTCTGTCACAATATTTGAAGCAGATACGCCAATAAAAATATCAGCTCCCTGAAGAGCATCAGCGAGGGAGCCAGTGCGCCCAGCAAGATTTGTCACCTCCATCATGTTCTTTTGCATCCAGTTTAGATCACTGGAGGTTTTGGAGAGTATGCCGGATTTATCACATAGAATAATATCAGGAAAGCCGTAGCTCAATAAAAGCTTTGTGATGGCGATCCCAGCGGATCCAGCACCGTTGACAACAATATGGCAGTCTTCTTTTTTTCTTCCTGTGACGCGCAGTGCATTGATCACGCCGGCAAGAACTACAATGGCAGTGCCGTGCTGATCATCGTGAAAAACAGGTATGTCCAGCATTTCTTTTAAGCGCTCTTCAATCTCAAAACAGCGCGGCGCAGAGATATCTTCCAGATTAATGCCGCCGAAGGCAGGCGCAATCGCTGCGACTGTGCGTATAATTTCTTCTGTATCCTGTGTGTCGAGGCAGATTGGGAAGGCGTTGACACCGCCAAACTCTTTAAAAAGAGCTGCTTTGCCTTCCATGACAGGCATAGCTGCATAGGGACCAATATTTCCAAGTCCCAGCACGGCGCTTCCGTCTGACACAACTGCCACAGTGTTCGCCTTAATGGTGTAGCGGTAGGCAGCTTCCTTATCCTCAGCAATTACCTTGCAGGGCTGTGCCACACCCGGCGTGTAGGCGAGTGCCAAAGCTTCTCTTGTTTTAATGGGGGATTTTGATACGGTCTCAATTTTTCCGTTCCACTCCTCATGCAGTAATAGGGCTTTTTCGTTAGTTGTCATGGTTATCCATCCTTTTTATATAAGAGTATCGTGCCGTTAATTTTCCACTTGTTGTCTCCCCTGATATAACATAAAAGAGAAGGTTTCTTGGTAAGGATTCATAACGGGAACAAGACCATTGTAGCATAGAGAAAGAAATGAAATCAATAGGGCAAATGCAAAAAATGGCTTCCTATTTTAGAAATTATGTTGTATAATAGATGCATCCAGAAGATCTGCACGTCTGTATATTTTATATTTATTGAAGTCATATGCTTATAATCAGAGTAAGATACCCATTTTGATAAGGCAAATAAAAACAGGAAAAAGGCTGGGAGGAGTAGAGGAATATGAGAGAAAAACTGGAGACATTACCTTTGACAGAGTTAAGGGCTATCGCGAGAGGAAAGGGGATCAAGAATATCTCTTCTATGAAGAAGAGTGAGGTGATCAATGTTTTGCTTCAATACAGCGAGAATGAAGAAAAGGAAGAGAAGGAAAAGGCAGCAGGAGAGAGAACAGAAGAGAGAAGAGTAGAGAGACGGACAGATAGAAGAGAAGAGATTGACAGAAAAGAAGATAGAGAGAAAAAAGAAGAAAAAAGAGAAGAAAAAAAAGAAGAGAGGCAGATAATCCAAACGATGAGTGAGGAGATGATCGCCGTGGAGATCCCGAAGAATATGACAGGCCAGCACACGCAGAGCAAGATGACGAACGAGGAAATTGCACAGCTTGACAGCGGGGTGACGGCGAACGGGATTCTTGAGGTGATGCCGGACGGATACGGCTTTATCCGCTGTGAGAATTATATGCCGGGCGATAATGATGTCTATGTCTCCCCGGCGCAGATTCGTAAGCTGAATTTAAAGACCGGTGATATTATAGAGGGAAATTTAAGGACACGCACTCAGAATGAAAAATTTGCTGCTCTTTTGTACGTGAAGACAATCAATGGAATCCATCCTCTGGAGGCGATGAAGCGGAAGGCATTTGAGGATTTGATTCCTATTTTTCCAAATGAGAGAATTCGGATGGAGACGAGCAGTCACAATACAGCGATGCGCATTGTGGATATGATCTCTCCGATAGGAAAAGGACAGAGGGGAATGATAGCCGCTCCGCCAAAGGCAGGTAAGACAACATTGCTCAAGCAGATCGCACAGTCCATAACAAATAATAATCCTGAGATGCATCTGATTATCCTCTTAATTGACGAGCGCCCGGAGGAGGTAACAGATATTAAGGAGTCCATAGAAGGAAAGAATGTGGAAGTGATATATTCCACATTTGACGAGCTGCCGGAGCACCATAAAAGGGTATCAGAGATGGTTTTGGAGCGCGCAAAGCGTCTGGTGGAGCATAAGAGGGATGTTGTGATATTGCTTGACAGCATCACTCGTCTGGCAAGGGCTTATAATTTGGTGGTTCCTCCCAGCGGAAGAACTTTATCTGGCGGTCTTGATCCGGCAGCACTCCACATGCCGAAAAGATTTTTTGGCGCGGCGAGGAATATGAGGGAGGGCGGCAGTCTGACGATTCTTGCCACTGCGCTGATTGAAACAGGGAGTAAGATGGATGATGTCGTGTTCGAGGAATTTAAGGGAACTGGAAATATGGAGCTTACTTTGAACAGAAAGCTTCAGGAGAAAAGAGTATTTCCAGCGATTGATATTCTTAAATCAGGAACCAGAAGGGATGATCTGCTCTTTACAAAAGAGGAGCAGGAGGCAGCGGAGGTGATGCGCAAGGCAACCAATGGAATGCGCGCGGAGGACTCTGTGGAGCGGATATTGGATCTATTTGCAAAGACTAAAAATAATACAGAGTTTATACAGATGGTGAAAAAGACGCGTCTGGTATAGTAAAGATGAAAAGAAGTGTTAGAAAAGAAATTATAATAATATAGATAGAAAGAGATCCACATTGAGAGGATCTCTTTGTTATTGATTGGTAGTTTGAGCGATTGGCTACTAAACTTAACGCAAAAGTACAAGCTTTTTTATTTTTATAATATAATAAATGAACGAAATGACTTTTTATTCATTCACATAAAATTTTCCTATTTCTGCGCGCAATGTATCTGAGCTTTGTTTTGTTTTAGTCACTTGTTGTAATACCTCGGAGGATTCGGCTACAATAACGGATGCTCTCTGCGCGATCTCTGTGGTTCCCTTGGCACCTTCTTCTGCGGCTTTGGAGATATCGCTCATGGAGTTTTTTATTCCTTCCATATTGGTACTTAATTCTTGTGCAATAATGCTAAATTCGCTCATCAAACCGTCTACAGTGGCGCTGTCCCTGTTATACTGCTCCCCGATGGTAAGAAAATCGTCGTAGTCTGCCGTGACATCTTGTACAACAAAATCTAATAAAGTTCTTGCGTTGGAGGAGAGATTATCCACTGCTTGTGTGACATCGTGCGTTACTTCCTGTATCTTGATCTAGTGCTTTTTCCATACAGAAAAAAATAGTAAAAAAGTGCTTGCACATCACAAAATGCTATGATATAATTAGGAGGCTGTTTATAAGAACGAAACACGTCTGGCGTTGTATTTTGCAGACGTTTATTATGCAGATTAAAGAGGTGAAGAAAATGAGAGAGGGAATCCATCCAAAATACTATCAGGCAAAGGTTGTATGCAACTGTGGAAATGAGTTTGTGACAGGTTCTACCAAGGAAGACATCCATGTTGAAATCTGTTCTAAGTGCCATTCCTTCTACACAGGTCAGCAGAAGTCCAGCGCTGCCCGTGGACGTGTAGACAAGTTTAATAAGAAATATGGTTTGGCATCTAACAACTAATAGGAAGAAAAGCTAAGGTTGAGGTTATCTAATCTCAACCTTCTTTTACAATATAAAAAGAAGCGGGAAAGGGAAAAAATGAGATCATCTGGAATTGGCGGGCAGGCCGTCATTGAAGGAATTATGATGAAAAATAAGGATAGATATGCTGTGGCGGTGCGCAAGCCAGATCAAGAGATCGAGGTGGAAGTGCGGGAGAGCGGCAGTGTGATGAAGAACCCGATTCTGAAAAAGATACCGATTGTCCGTGGAGTGCTGAGCTTTGTAGAATCGTTGGTGCTGGGGATGCGGACGCTTACCTTTTCAGCAGAGTTTTATGAGGAAGAGGAGACAGCTAAACCGGGCAAGACAGAGAAGGCACTTGACAGAATCTTTAAGGATAAGGCAGAGAGTGTTGTGATGGGGCTTACGGTGATATTTTCCATAGGTTTTGCTGTGGCGATTTTTATGATACTACCATATTATATCTCGGAATTATTAAGACCTTATGTGATTTCTTCGGCGCTGATGGCATTGATAGAGGGAGTTTTGCGTCTGGCTATTTTTATTGGTTATATTTTCTTGATAACCCTGATGAAGGATATTCGGCGGGTTTTTATGTATCATGGTGCGGAGCACAAGTGCATTAACTGTGTGGAGTCAGGGCTTCCTCTCACTGTGGAGAATGTGAGGATAAGCTCTAGGCTGCATAAGCGCTGTGGAACAAGCTTTCTTTTGATTGTCATGATTGTCAGTATTATTTTCTTTTTCTTTATCCATACTCCTAATCCAGTGTGGCGGGTGGTGATCCGACTTTTGTTGGTGCCTGTGATCGCTGGCGTGTCGTATGAATTTATCCGGTTGGCGGGCAGCAGTGATTCTATTTTAGTAAATTTATTAAGTGCACCGGGGATGCTTCTTCAGAGGCTGACTACAAGGGAGCCGGATGACAGTATGATCGAGGTGGCGATCCGCGCGGTCGAGGCAGTGTTTGACTGGAAGCAGTACCTAGCAGATGAGGGAAAGATCACACAGGAGGAGCTTGCTCAGCTAAGGGCCGAGGAAGGCTTTGAGTTTATAGAGGACAGTGAGGAGAATTAGGCAGAAATTGTCATGGGAACATTGAATGAATTGCTTTCGTGGGGCAAAGGAGAGCTGGCGGCTGCTGGTATTTTGGAATATGAGCTGGATGCATGGCTTCTTCTTTCTTTTGTGACAGGAATTGACAGGACAAGGTATCTGGCGGATAGAGATAGGGTAGTTTTGGATAAGGATATCTGTTACTATAGGGAGTTGATTTCCAAAAGATCAAGACGGATTCCTCTTCAACAACTTACGGGCTGGCAGGACTTTATGGGATTAGCGTTTGAGGTGGACCATCATGTGTTGATACCAAGACAGGACACGGAGCTTCTTGTGGAGGAGGCCGGAAGGCGGATAAGAAAGAGGGCTCAGGTGCGCGTGCTGGATCTCTGTACAGGTTCTGGCTGTATTATTACCAGTCTTGCACATGAGTATGGCAGCTTGGGAAGCGGGCAGATTGTCCGCGCGGTTGGAGTAGATATTTCGGAAAGAGCGCTTGAGATCGCGAGAAAAAATGCAGCTAGGCATGGCGTGAAGGTATCGTTTATAAAAGGAGATCTATTTGATGCGGTGGAGGAAAAATTTGATTTGATTGTTTCAAATCCACCCTATATCTCGTCATCTGTGATAGAGAGGTTAGAGCCGGAGGTCAGAGATCATGAGCCTCGCATCGCACTTGACGGAGGGGAGGATGGACTATATTTTTACCGAAAAATTACAGAACAGGCGGCTGATTATCTGATGGAAGGCGGATATCTCTTATATGAGATAGGGTACGATCAGGGGGAGGCAGTCGCTTCCATATTAAAAAAGAACGGCTATGCCGATATCAAAGTATATCAGGATCTTGCGGGGCTTGACAGGGTATGCTTGGGAAAGAGGATGGAGGAATAGAGTATGTTTGATAAATTAGAAGATTTGCTGTTGCGCTATTCGGAGCTGATGCAGGAGCTTGCATCGCCGGAGGTGACTGGGGATCAAAATCGTTTTAGGAAATTGATGAAGGAGCAGAGTGATCTTGCGCCGATTGTGGAGGCGTATACCGCTTATAAGAAGGCGAAGGAGACTATCGAGGACAGTCTTTCGATGCTGGAGGAGGAGAGCGATCCAGAGATGAAGGAACTTCTCAAAGAGGAGCTTTCTCTGGCGAAGCAGGATGTGGAGGAGTTGGAAAAGAAGCTTAAGATTTTATTATTGCCCAAGGATCCCAATGATGATAAGGATGTTGTTGTGGAGATCCGCGCAGGCGCAGGTGGAGATGAGGCTGCATTGTTCGCGGCGGAGATCTATCGCTTATATGTACATTATGCGGAGCGTCAGCGCTGGAAGGTGGAGCTGGTAAGTGTGGATGAGATTGGAATTGGCGGCATGAAGGAGGTTAGTTTTATGATCTCTGGGCAGGGAGCCTATTCTAAGTTGAAATATGAGAGTGGAGTGCATCGTGTGCAGCGTGTGCCGGAGACGGAGTCTGGCGGGCGTATTCACACCTCGACCATCACGGTGGCAGTGATGCCAGAAGTGGAAGCCGTGGATGTCGTGATTGATGAGAAGGATATCCGCATCGATGTGATGCGCGCATCAGGAAATGGAGGTCAGTGTGTCAATACTACTGATTCGGCTGTTCGACTGACGCATTATCCTACTGGGATTGTGGTGTACAGCCAGACAGAAAAGTCACAGCTTCAGAACAAAGATAAGGCTTTTGCGCTGTTGCGCGCTAAGCTGTACGATATTGAGCAACAGAAAGCTCATGATGCGGAGGCAGAGCTTCGCAGAAGCCAGATAGGAACAGGGGATCGTTCAGAGAAGATTCGCACTTATAATTTTCCTCAGGGGCGTGTTACCGATCATCGCATTGGGCTTACTTTATATAAGCTGGATAAAATTATGGATGGAGATATTGAAGAAATATTGGATGCCTGCATCGCTGCTGATCAGGCAGCTAAGTTGGCAAAGATGAATGAGTAACAGGGAAGAGTCAGGTGCTAGACAAAATTCCTTGTGTTTGTTATAATCAAGAGAAAGGGTACGTTTTAGTAACATTACAGACAGACCTGCGATAGATAGAAGGAATTGGTATGGAGGACTGGATTAGATGAAGAGCAAAGCAACGAGGGTTCTGTTGATTAGCTGTATTGCTGTACTTTCACTGTGCGGAGTGATATTTGTCTTGCTGACAACTACTGTGAATCATAAAATATCGTCAACTATCAGTGATATAGGCACGATTTATATGTCAGGAATGAGCGAACAGATAGCCCGTCATTTTGGAACCATGATTGAGATGAATTTGGAACAGATTCAGGGAATTGTGAACCGAACTCCACCAGAGACGATTGAAAGTGACGAAGAGATGTTCGAGGAGCTTACCATTAGCGGGCAGGTGCGTACATTTGATTCTCTTGCGCTGTACACGACAGAGGGAGAATTTGTCATGGTATATGGAGAGGATATTCATCTGATTGATCCTGAACCTTTTTTGCGGTCTCTTAATAATCATGAGAATAAAGTCGCAGTTGGTCTGACGGCTTCTGGGGAAGATATTATTCTTTTGGGAGTGGATGCCGACTATCCGTTAAAGGATGGGAGGGAATGTACTGCGCTGGTGGCGACTCTTCCCGTGGAGTACATTAATGAGATGCTTACCTTGGATGACAGCAATTCCACGGGCTGGGCACATATTATTCGATCGGATGGATCTTATGTAATACGGAATAGCAATGCGTACCGGGAAAACTACTTTGAGCGTTTGAAGGAGGAGGTTTCCGGGAAAGATAAGAGTCCAGAGCAGTATGTGGAGGAGCTGCAGGCGGCTATGAGCAAGAGAGAGAATTATTCTGCTGTCTTGGAGGTTTCCGGTGAGAAGCGTCATATTTATTGTAATAGTCTTCCTGATTCGGAGTGGTATCTGATCAATGTTATGCCATATGGAATGATGGATGATCTGATCACACAGCTTGGTGATCAGCGGACAGGCTCGATTATGATGTGTTATGGTGCAATTATTGTCGGATTTTTGATTACCTTTGTGATTTATTATCGGCTGACAAAGCAGCAAATTCGGGAGATGGAGGAGGCAAGGCAGGAAGCCGTTCGCGCCAATATGGCAAAGAGCGAGTTTTTGTCTAATATGAGCCATGATATCAGAACACCTATGAATGCGATTGTCGGTATGACAGCAATTGCCACAGCAAATATTGACAATATGCAACAAGTGAAAAACTGCCTGAAAAAGATAACTTTATCCAGCAAGCATCTGCTTGGACTTATCAATGATGTGTTAGATATGTCAAAGATTGAGAGCGGGAAAATGACGCTCAATATGGATATTGTCTCTCTGCGCGAGACAATGGAGGGAATTGTAAGTATTGTGCAGCCGCAGTTAAAAGCGAAAAATCAGCAGTTCGACGTGTTTATTCATGATATTGAAGTGGAGAATGTCTACTGTGATAGTGTGCGTTTGAATCAAGTGCTTTTAAATTTTCTCTCAAATGCGATCAAATTTACTTCTGAGGGAGGTACCATACATATTTCGTTGGCTGAGGAGGAGTCCCCGAAGGGAGATCATTTTATCCGTGTGCATTTTCGCGTGAAGGATAATGGAATGGGAATGTCGCAGGAGTTTAAGGAAAAGATTTTTGAATCCTTTGCCCGCGAGGATAATAAGCGTGTTCACAAGACAGAGGGCACAGGGCTTGGAATGGCAATTACAAAGTATATTATTGATGCTATGAAGGGTTCAATTGAGGTGGAGAGTGAGCAGGGCAAGGGCACAGAGTTCCATGTTACATTAGATCTGGAGAGGGCGAATATTGAGGAGGAAGATATGAAGCTTCCCGATCTGCATATGCTTGTGGTGGATGATGATGAGCAGCTGTGCCAGACAACCGCATTTTCTTTAAAAGAGATCGGCGTCAATGCAGAGTGGACCTATGACGGAGAGTCAGCGGTTCAGATGGTGGAGAAGCGCCATAATAAGCATGAGGATTATCATGCAGTTCTGATTGATTGGAAGATGCCAGATATGGACGGGATTACGACGGCGAGAGAGATACGCAAGCACATGGGATCGAATGTGCCGATTCTTTTAATGTCTGCCTATGATTGGAGTGATATTGAGAAGGAGGCGAGGGAAGCTGGAATCAACGGATTTATCTCCAAGCCTTTGTTTAAATCAACGCTGTTCTATGGATTAAAGCAATATACAGGGTTTGTAGAGGAAGAGGCTGTGGTTCATGCGGCACAGGAGTTTGAGCTGGAAGGTCTAAAGATTCTTCTTGCAGAGGACAATGATCTAAACTGGGAGATTGCAGATGAGCTGCTTTCTTCTCTGGGACTTGAGCTGGAGCGCGCGGAGAATGGAAAGCTCTGTGTGGAGAAATTCTGTGCATCGGAGGTTGGCTTCTATAAGGCGATCCTTATGGATATTCGTATGCCTGTGATGTCCGGCTATGAGGCGACAGAGGCAATTCGAGCTCTGGAGCGTGAGGATGCTAATCTGCCAATTATTGCTATGACGGCAGATGCGTTTTCGGAGGATCGGGAAAGGTGTCTGGCATGTGGCATGAATGCGCATGTTGCAAAGCCGATTGATGTGAAGGAAGTCATTCGGTTATTGGAAAAGTTTATTATGAAAAAATAGTGCAGGGAATGGTGGACTGTGGGAAAGATATTATGTTATATATATGAGGATATGGCAGATTTTGAGATAAGTGTGTTACTGCACAGGCTTAGAAATATGGGTGGAAAAGAAATATGTTCCATTTCTGAAACGCTTGATCCTGTGACAGCACAGTCAGGACTTATCTATATGCCAGAGAGAACCATTTCAGATATTACATCGCTTGATATGGTGGAAGCATTGATCATTCCGGGAGGTCCAATTAACAATCAACAGAATACTGTCTGTCCGTTGGCAAGAGCTATTGTGGATGAGGGAAAGTTGTTGGCCGCCATTTGTTTCGCACCTCAGTTTGCTGGAAGAGCAGGGATTCTTGCTCAGTATCACTATACAACTTCCTGCTCGGAGGAAAAGATACGTCAGCTTGGATGTGAGGATCCATTTGATAGGGGAAATTATGTAGAAAAAAGAGTGGTGGTGGATCGGAATTTGATCACCGCGCAGGGATATGCTTTTGTTGATTTTGCGGTGGAAGTTTGCCGATATTTGAATATCTTGAAGAAAAAAGAGCAAGAATATGAATGGTTTGGCAGAATAAAAGAGATCGGTTGAGTGTTGGCTCGATGGATAGTTGTTTTACAGGGTAACTTTCTTTCTGGTATGATTGAAGTATAAATCAGAGGAATAGAAGGGAGTTACATATGGGCATAAAAGGTTTTGCTGAGAGATTATCGGAGAGCAGACAGAATGGAATGATGACGCAGGAGGAGCTGGCTGCCAGCATCGGTGTGACGCCGCAGGCGGTGAGTAAATGGGAGAGAGGAATTAGTTTGCCAGACACAGGGCTGTTACAAAGTATCTGTCAGATCCTTGATGTCAGCGCAGATGAGCTTTTGGAGACAGGCTGCTGCCAGCGCGGCAAGAACAGCAGTATTATGCAGCAGGCGGAGGTATTGAGGAAGCTTGAGATTGCGGAGCCTCTTAGATTATTGCTGGGAGTTCATATTGTGGAGGCATTTCAGAAAAGCTTCTATCCAAAAAAATATCATGAGATAAGACTTTCTCTTGCGAAAAAAGGAATATTGATGCCGGCAATAAGAGTGATGGATGAGGCTTGGGTGCAGCCAGATAGCTTTGTAATACAGGCTTATCAGAAAGTATTATATAGTGAGCAGCTTGCCGGGCAGAAGGATGTTGCATCTTATATTGGAAAAAGAATTGAAGAGACTGTGGGCGATCTACACAATTATCATATATCCTTAACAGGGAGCTGGTCAAGCTTATTGTGGAACGTGCCAGACAATACTATCCAATATTGTTGGAGTCTGTGCCAGAGCGCATTTCTTACGGGCATTTGCAGCGGATATTTAAGGGGCTGTTAATAAGGGGCAAAGATATCCGAAATATAAATAAGATTGTGGAAGTGGTTGAGGAAAACATGGACAGAGATCTTTCTATGGACCAGATGGTTGAGAAGATGCTAGAAGTGGAGCTTTAAATGATAATTGGATCAATTGCGCAGAAGGAATTTAAAGCCTGCAAGGTAGATTTCTTATAACATAGCGGTGATTTTGTCTAGGAAATATAACGCGGCAGATGGAATCAAGGATTTTCAAGTTGGCAGGCAATTATATACATTATAGTATAATAAAGCACATAAGAGGGCAGAAAATCAAGAAATTAGATTTTCTGTCTTTTTTTGAAACTTTTTTTTCATTTCATTCGTATTCTATGTGAAATGCCTTATGCCGGCATCATATACAGCTCCTACGGGAGGAAGGGCAGATTATGAATAAAGAGGAACTGGAGTATTATTTTCGGAAGTATAACTCCATGCTTTTCCGTGTGATTTTTGCGGAGGTGAAATCTCATGCAGATGCGGAGGATATTATGCAGGAGGTTTTTATCAGATTATTTCAGGCTCAGCCAGAATTTTGGAGTGCGGAGCATGAAAAGGCTTGGCTGATAAGAACAGCATTAAATCTGTGTAAGGATCTTTTTAAAAGTAAGTGGAAACAGGCAGTCACAGGGCTTGACGCTGTGCCAGAGCATGAAAAGGCTTATATGAAGGTGCCTTTTATAGAACAAGATGATACGCTGTGGTTGGTATTGTCCCTAAAAGAGCAGTACAGACAGTCGCTGTATTTGTTTTATTATGAGGGCTATGAGATCAAGGAAATAGCAGATATATTGGAGATTCCGATGAATACGGTAAAGACAAATTTAAGACGTGGCAGGGAGGAGCTTAAGAAGCTTTTGACTCAAGAAAGGTAGTTAGTTGAAAGGTCCGTCAAAATGGACAGATAGGAGTAAAGATGAATGTAAGTGTAATTAAAAATGCCGAGTATGTAAAACATACAAGTGGCAATAAGAGCAAGGTGACGAATAAAGGGAGAAATTTTCGAAGTGATCTGGTAGAAAATCTGTCAGAAGAAGCTCAGGATGCCATTCAGGAGCAGAAAACTGAGACAGGTGTGGGAACAGAATATTGTCAGGGAATGATGTCGACACGTGCGCTTCACAACGCTGATAAGATTGCAAACAGTGCTGTGGAAGCCTGCGAGGTTAGAAAAATTACATATGATCAGTGTGATTATGTAAAATTATGTCCAGAACAGGGGATTGTCTACAAGACACAACTCCAAAAGGGTTCGAATCAAGTGTATGTGGAGGAAAAGAAGGAGGATGGAAGCGTCTCAGCGTATCTGGTTGATCTGGATAAGGTTTCAGAGGACACAAAGCTTCCGGTGGAGCTTGCGGCAAAGGAGGCTGCGGAGCGCGCGACAAATCCAGTTTCTTCTACGGAGGAGGAGTATGAGAAGGCTCTGGAAAAATTCTATGTGTATGCAAAGGAGCGTGTGAAAGAGGGACCACCTAAATTTGCTATCGGTGCTGCTGAATTATCTATAGAGGAGTGGGAGAAGTTACTGTCCTCTGTGGATAAAGAGATCGATGCGATGCGGGAGGATATGCGCGATCGCATTGAGGAGAAGGAAGAAGATAATGAGAAGAAAGGTATGGAGGAGCTGATTCGCATAAGAGAGCAGCGAAGTGAACTGGGACCGTATTCTTCCCTGATGGGGGATGGACCGGAGCTTGTCTATAATGGAGTAGTGTTTACTTACGATCAAAGTGGAGCACTTTGTCTGGGCGATACAAGCAATCCCGATGATGTGATTACTGTCTATCTGACAGGTGGTGTGTTTAAGATGAACAGAGGAAGTATAGGAGATCTGTCAAAAGCTATCAGCATGTTTTCACCGGAGGATATCAATCGTATTCTTCAAGCGATCTCACAGGATGCAAAATGCCAGAATAAACTGAAGGAGATTGAGGATGCCTTATATCGTGCTGTGGATCAGACTATGGATGAAAAAGGAGAATAGGTTGTAAAAACAGCGGCATATATAAGTGCGTACTTATTTAAGAAAAAGAATGAATTATTTATTCTAGTAATAAAAGATGAGGCATCTGTCACAGCAGGTGCCTTTTTTGATGCAAAGATCTGTGTGGTAGTGATTTGGCAGACTGGTTCTTGTCAAGAAGTATAGTATGTCATAGAGCATAACATCTTGTAAGATGAGTTTTCTTTTATCATTTTCGGAAGAGGTCCATATAGCTAATCCGTCGTTTTCCTCCGTCACCCCGCTCCCGCTTAGTGAAAAACGTAACGGATACTAAGCTCGTGAAATACCTCGCTAAGTGCCAACGTTTTTCAATAGGTTCCTTGAGGAAAACGACGGATTAGCTATACTACTTTTATTGAATCGTTCAGGTACGTTGTGATTTTTCATATATTTGTAACCCCATTTTATGTTTCGTTTGTTTGTATTTATAAATCATTAAATTTTCTTTAGGAAGACAACAAAAACTATTTATCGAGCCTGTACAAACAGAGTGGCAGCGTATTTTGCCATACAGATAAAAATAGTCCAGAGAACTGCCTGTGGTTCTCAAGGAACCTATTGAAAAACACCGGCGCTTAGCGAGGTAGTTTCGAGCTTAGCGTCCGTTGCGTTTTTCACTAAGCGGGAGCGGGGTGACGGAGGACCATAGGCAGTTCTCCGGACGGACCCATCCAAAAAATGATACAACAGATTTTTAACAACAAAAAGAATAAAATATGCAAGATGTTAGATATTTGCATTAAAATAAAGGAAGAGTTGTCGCATGATATAAGATATGCTATACTTTAAATAAAATAAAGACAAGGAGGAATAAGATTTGAAATATTCATTTGACTATGAAGACTATGATCAGGGTTTGGGTGCCGGGGATTTACTTAAGACGATTTTAGAAGACAAGGAATTTCAGGGACAGACAGAGCTGGTGATCGGAAATTGGGGAAGTATACTTGATGAAGGATGTCAAACTTTGATAGATGGTATAGTGGAGAACAAAGATTATTTTTCGAAGGTTGAAAAATTATTTATTGGAGATATGACCTATGAGGAATGTGAAGTCTCGTGGATTATTCAGGGAAATTATAGCAAACTCTGGGAGGCGATGCCCCAGTTAAAGGAGCTGATCATCAAGGGGAGTAATGATCTTCAGCTTGGAGAGATTTGCCATGAAGGTTTGGAATCCTTGACCATTATCTGTGGAGGTCTTCATAAGAGTGTGATTCAATCTGTACAGGAAGCAAAGCTGCCTAATCTAAAAAAATTGATACTCTATATTGGAATTGACGAATATGGTTTTGATGGAGATATTAATACAATTAAAGAACTGCTATCTAAATCAGATTTTCCTTCTCTGCTTTATCTTGGAATCGTGGATAGTGAGATACAAGATGAGATTACAAATGAAGTTTTGAAAAGCAAATACATCTCACAGATTAGTACGCTGGATTTATCAATGGGATCGCTGACGGATAAAGGGGGAGAGATGCTATTAGAAAAAATCCCAGTTTTGCCGAATATAAAACGGTTGGATCTACATTATCATTTTTTGTCAGAGGATATGGAAAAACGGCTTTCCGCACTTCCCATTGAAGTAGATATCTCAGAGAGAAATGAGCCATGGAGATATAAAGATGGTCAGGTAATCTACAATCCTATGCTGACAGAATAATTTGTATAAGAAAGATAAGTGATGTTCTGCACAGAAGAAGAATCGTCAAAAAAAGTTAGAAAATCAATGTCTAATTGAACAAAAAAGTAGCTTGAGGAAAACAGTCCAGTGGGATCTTTGAGCTACTTTTTACTGTAGGTATTATTCTTTCAAAGAGGAAGAGAGAGGGATCAAAGGGTTCGATAATAAGTTTAATTATCCCAATGAAGCGATCGAGATACTAAAATTATTAAGTGAAAAATCCAGAGATTTCCTTGTAGTCCAAGTAGTGGAACAAGGCTTTTACCGATGCTATTTTGCGTTTTACGGTCTTTGGTTTGTATTGTTTATGTAGTTGAGAAATGTACTGTTCCAATATTTCAGAAGTAATTTCTGGAATATTGATATTGGAAATTTGTTCAGAAAATTGTCGTAGATCAATCTGGTATGCTTTCAGCGTTTTTGCATCAAGACATTTTTGCGATTTACAATATTCCAAATAGTTTCTAATGTGCGCTTTTGTACTGTTCATAGTTTAAAATCTCCTTTTGTATTTCTAAGTATCGTATATTAATTCTAGTTCTTGTGTCAGTTCATTGGCAATTATTGTATAGAATTTGAGATAGGTTGTTTCTAAAATAACAATTTACAAGGTGGCACATATCAGCTATAAATAGTGTATTTCTGCACTTTGAAAACAGTTTCCTTTCAGTTATGATAGTTGCAGGCTTGAGAAAGCCGCAATAATTTAATAGGACACACATACACCTGATTTTATTTTCGCCTTTTTATCTGTCTGCATTTATGCAGGGATAA
>CAJUOO010000018.1 GCA_910588535.1 uncultured Lachnospiraceae bacterium
TTAAAACAGAAACTTTTTTCAAAACAGCAATATCCTCGTCTGAAAAACTGCGGTACCCATTCTCCTGTATGGCCGGAACAACAATCCCCTGTTCTATATAATATTCAATAGCCTTTTTGGTCAAGGAACATTCCCTGCACACTTCATTGATTAACATATTCTCACCTCCAAAAATATGATAAACTAACCCCCAAGGGAATAGTCAATATCTTTCATAAAAAATAATCTGTGAACCTAATAACAATGCTGTCTGATTTTACCCGATGACACGAAACGACTATTCTCCGAGAATGGAAAACAAAAAAGAGCCATTAAACAGCCCCTTTTCTTACATTGTCATTTATCCATTAAGTTTTTACCGTTTATCCCATATACAAACACGGAAAACCTTATATTATCGCAAAAACTCCCAGCAGGTTTCCGTGATAATACAGTCAGTTTCCGTGTTCGTATAAGGGTGTTGCCTGATAGTACACAACCTGTTTGTTTTGGATAGGGTCTCCTACAAGCACCCATATATTATATTGCGAAGTCTTGGATTTATCTCCTCCTCCATGCTTGGAACCAGTTGTTGCATATATACTATGGTTATCTGATTCTCTGGATCCATCGCCACATAAGTTCCTGCCATTCCACTCCAGCCAAATTCTCCTACCGCTCCATTTGACCCTCCCTCAGCGAGATCCACAAGTGTCCGCACTCCCAGTCCATAGCTGTAGCCTTCTAAGACCTTCCAGTTCATATCGCTTCTTTTTGTGCCCAGATGATCCTTTCTCATCAATTCTATTGTCTGTCTTCCAAGGATACGCCCTCCCTCTTGGGAGGTTCCACCGCGCGTCAGCGTGTGAGCAAATTTCATATAGTCTGACAAAGAGGAGACAAGCCCTGCCCCTCCACTCTCACATTGGCTTTTCATACTATAGTTCTTTTGGAAAATATCACTTCTGGGCTGAATATGCATCTTTCCATCCTTATGTGTATAGATGGAGGCAAGGCGGGCTAATTTTTTTTCTTCCATATGAAATGCCGTATCATCCATATGCAGAGGATCGAAAATATGTTTTTTCACATAATCACCAAATCTCTCACCAGATAATACCTCCACCAAGCCACCCAGCACATCATGAGACAACCCATATCTCCAATGTGTTCCCGGCTCAAAGGCAAGGGGAAGCTCTGCAATCTGCCTTACAAAGCTTCGTGTCGGGCAGCTTTTTTTATCAAACTCTTGATAGAGCCTCTGTAACAACTCTCCTGCCTTAACTTCTGATGGACAGGAAACTCCATCATAAGTTAAACCAGAAGTCATACAAAACAAATCTCTTATAGTGATCTCCGTATCAGCACGACGAACATGATATTCTCCCTGTTCATCCTTCTCACATACCATCATATCCTTAAATTCTGGAAGATACTCTGAAACCGGATCATGGAATAAAAATTTTCCTTGCTCATATAATTGCAGCGCCGCCGTCACTGTCACAGGCTTCGTCATGGAATAGATTCGATACAATGTATCAGCCTCTATCGGTATCTGTTTTTCTTTGTTTGCATATCCGCTGTAATACTCATATACCACCTTATCCTCCAGCATTATTTTTATAGAACATCCAGCAACTTTCTCCTTGGCAGTCAGGCTGTCCATATAGACACCCACCCTGTTAAAACATCTATCTTTCTCTATTTTCATTTTTATCCTCATTTCTATTATTCCTCTTAGACAAATATGATTTTTAAACATTCGGTCGAATGAATTTCTCCATATTTTCTAAAAGCGATCGCAATGTCCCTATCTGGCTCTCCTCATCTCTCGCGTCATCCTTCTGATATGTGTAGATAAATTGTGGTTCGACATCGGGCTTAAATTTTAACTTATTTTTATACAACTTAAGTAATTCTGGTATTTTTGTTCCATCCACCTCCGCCTTTTCATACATCAGCAGCTTAATCTCATTTCGGTTGGCCTTGACATCACGTATCTCCAACAAATGTGCAACAGATTTCAAATATGCGATGGACAACAGGTTTTCCACTGATTTTGGCATAATTCCAAAACGATCGATCAGCTCATCCTGCATATCTGCATATTCCTCCAATGTATCCACAGCGGCTATTCGCTTGTATATATCAAGCTTTAAAGCTTCATTCTTAATATAAGAAGATGGAATATAAGCATTAATATCCATATCGATGGCTGTGTCAAATTCCTTTGGCAGCTCCTTGCCTTGAAGCGCTCTCACCGCCTCATTTAACATCTTGCAGTACAGATCATATCCAACTGCCTCCATATGGCCATGCTGTTCCGCACCCAATATATTTCCTGCACCTCGTATCTCCAGATCACGCATGGCTATCTTAAAGCCAGACCCCAGATCGGTAAATTCGCGAATTGCCGCCAGACGCTTCTCTGCCACTTCTTTCAATATTTTATTCCGGCGATACATCAAAAAAGCATAGGCTGTTCGATTTGAGCGCCCCACCCGCCCTCTAAGCTGGTAGAGTTGGGCAAGTCCAAGCTGATCCGCATCATGGATAATCATGGTATTCACATTAGAAATATCAAGTCCTGTCTCTATAATGGTCGTCGACACAAGCACATCAATCTCTCCGTTTATAAAAGCATACATAATTTTTTCAAGCTGCCGTTCTGGCATCCTGCCATGTGCATATGACACGGACGCCTCCGGGGCAAGCTTTGCCACATAATCTGCGATTTCATCGATATTGCTTATACGGTTATATACATAATATACCTGTCCGCCTCTTGCAAGCTCCCTCGCTATTGCCTCGCGGATCATCTCATCATTGTGCTCACAGACGTAGGTCTGAATTGGCAGTCTGTCTACCGGAGGCTCCTCCAAAACACTCATATCTCGTATCCCTATCAAACTCATATGAAGTGTCCTTGGTATCGGCGTTGCGGTCAATGTCAGCACATCCACATTTTGCTTGAGCTGCTTAATCTTCTCCTTGTGGGTGACACCAAAGCGCTGCTCTTCATCCACAATCAAGAGTCCCAGATCCTTAAACTTCATATCCTTTGAGAGCAGCCTATGTGTGCCGATCACAATATCCACCAAACCTTTTTTTAGATTCTCGATCGTGTCCTTCTGTTGTTTGGGCGTCCGAAAGCGCGACATCAGATCAATGCGAATAGGAAAATCCTTCATCCTCTGGCAAAAGGTATTATAGTGCTGTTGCGCCAAAATGGTCGTTGGCACCAGATACACCACCTGCTTGCTCTCCTGAACAGCCTTAAAAGCTACACGAATGGCAACTTCCGTCTTTCCATAACCCACATCACCGCACAGCAGGCGATCCATAATGCGCGAACTTTCCATATCCTTTTTCGCATCCTCTATAGCAACAAGCTGATCCTCCGTCTCTTCATAAGGAAACATTTCCTCAAATTCCTTCTGCCAGACCGTATCCTCCCCATATTGATAGCCATGGTTTTCCTGACGCGCGGCATATAGCTCCACAAGCTCCTTGGCGACATCCTTAACTGCATTTCGCACACGTGCTCTAGTCTTCTTCCACTCACCTCCACCAAGCTTATTCATTTTCACCTGCTTGGCATCAGAACCTGCATATTTTTGTATTAGATCAAGCTGCGTGGCAAGCACATAGAGATTTCCTCCATCACCGTACTCAATCTTAATATAATCCTTCATAATACGATCTACCTTAATTTTCTCAATCCCCCGGTAGATGCCAAGCCCATGATTTTCATGCACCACATAATCCCCAACATTAAGATCGGTAAAGCTCTGTATTTTCTGCCCCTCATAGGTAGACTTTTTCTTTCTCTTCTTTTTATCTACTCCAAAAATATCTGTCTCAGTAATCACGACAAATTTAATCAAGGGATATTCAAACCCTCGATGTACATTGCCGTAGGTGACAAGAATCTCACCGGGCTTCACCTCACGGGAAAGCTCCTCTGTATAATAGGCATTTAGCTCAAAACCTCGCAGATCATCTGCGAGCCTTGCCCCTCTGGTACGGGAATTAGTCAGAAGCACCACGCGGTATCCATTCTTTTTCCAGCGTGCCAGATCCTTTGTCAGCAGCTCGAAGCTATTATTATATGGATTCATATTCTGTGTGTTCAGATAACAGGTATATGCTACATCAATATAGCGCTGTTTCTGTTCCAACGCTGCCATCAATAATAAAATATTTTTCTTAAGCCTTGCAAAAATCTGCTTTGTGCTCCACAGAACATCTGCCTGCCTCGGCAAAATATATCCCTTTTCTAACCTATGAGACATACTATCCCTAAATTCCATCTCAAGTGTCTCTGCCTTCTCCGCAGACCTTGCCGGCTCATCCAGAAACACCACACATTCCCTAAGAGGAAGATAATCGAGCAGACAGACGGTCTCTTCATAAAAATATCCAAGATAACTATCCAGCGCCACAGAAGATTTTAATGTCTGCACCTGCTCCGAAAATTCATCGACAGCCATGTTAAGGCGATGTGCTTCTTCTGTCTTCATCTGCTTTCTAAACACCTGCACACATTTTTTCTTTTCTTCTTCAATCCTCTTTAGTCCCTCAAGAAGCCTTTCTTCAGATAATATTACCTCTGCGGCAGGATAGATCGCAATCTGTTCTAGTTGCTCCACCGATCGCTGGCTCTCTAGATCAAAGCTCCGAATGGAATCCACCTCGTCATCCCACAATTCAATGCGCACCGGCGTGTCCTCCGTCAGAGGATAGATATCTATAATGCCACCCCGCACAGCGAATTCCCCCGGTCCCTCCACCTGACTCATCCGCCCATACCCAAGCTCTGTCAGATGACGGACGAGCTGATCTGTATCTATGGTATCTGTATTATGAACCGTCAGAATATGCTCCTGAAATACAGAAGGGAGAAGCAGCTTATCCATACAGCCATCTATCGTTGTGATAATGGTGATCTCCTCGCCAGAAAAGAGTCTCTTTAAAGCTCTCATCCTCTCCTTCACAATTAAGTTGCCATGAATATCCGCACTGTAGAAAATAAAATCCTTCGCTGGATAAAACACCACATTTTTATCAAAACATTGATAATCCTCATACAGCTCCTTTGCCCGTGACTCCTGATGTGTGATAATCAGGCGACAGGAAAACTCCTCTCCAATTCCCTTAATAAAATGTGCCTTCTGAGAATCAATACAGCCACAGGCAAACAGTGCCCCCTTTATTTTATCATCCCGTCTCTGTCCAAGCCTCTCCTTAATTTCCTGAAACTCCTTAAGCTCCATCAGTGGAGCAATGATACTATTCACCTCTGTCCCCTCTTCTCATATAATCTAATATTAAATTTCTTTTACTTATTACCGTTATATTCGTTCATCGCTGTTTGTATGCCGTGCGTAATAACACATGCCGCAGCCTTTGCCGCCCTTGTAACCCCTTCATCCGCGAACACTCTATCCTCTTTGTCAAAGCGCCCCAGCACATAATCCACCAGATCCCAGCCTGCTGGCTTATCCCCGACCCCTATTTTTATTCTCATAAATTCATCTGTCATAAGCTCTGCAATTATGCTTTTTACTCCATTATGTCCTCCTGCGCTGCCTTTTGCCCGCAGGCGAAGCTGTCCAACGGCAAGACTGATATCATCGTATATTATCAAGAGTTCCTCTTTTGGATCAATTTTATAAAATTCAACCGCTGCTCGTATGCTTTCTCCACTGTTATTCATATAGGTCTGTGGCTGCATGAGAAGCACACTCTCTCCTTCTATCATTCCCTTGCCACAGATCGCTTTGTGTTTTTTTATATTCATAGTAATATGGAAGCTGTCCGCCAGCTTATCAACAGCATCAAAACCTATATTATGTCTTGTACCAGCATATTGGAATGTAGGATTTCCAAGCCCTGCTATAATATACATATCTATTCTGCCTCCTTTAACTAATTCCCGTAAGTCTTAACTTATCCAAAAGCTCATCACCAAAATACTCCCTGACTTCTTCCTTCCCCTCCATATTTCCCCATTCCACATACTCATTTATAATTGCACGTATCTGCTCAAACTGAGCTCCGATCGCCTCCACAAGCCCAAGATCCATCGTGCTGTCCTCGATCACATAGATAATATCCCTATTCTCTCTTGCCTCAGAGCTAATCAACACATCCATGTGTCCCCTCAACTCCTCCTTCCACCATCTCTCTCCTACCGCTACACTAAGAAGCTGCCAGCTATAAGGAAATAAAGTATACAAAACCTCTTTGAGCAATATTCCTATCCACATACAATTCTGATTATAAGCAGAAATCTTAAGAAACTTCTTCTTTTTATAGATTCTATCTGGCACATTCGGCACTCTTTTGTAATCTGCCTTCCTCATATCAAAAAATTTTCGGCTGCACAGATACCCATCTGTCTGCACCACCAGATCTCCACGGCAAAGCTCCACCATAACCTCTCCATGCTGGAACACACATTCTGACTGATATTTTATATCCTCCGCAAGAATAACTCTTCTAAGCTGCCTATAATATTGTCTACGATTACAGGAATCTGCACTCCTCTTCAGCGAAATGACCCACTTTCCCTGCTTTAGAAAGATATCTTCAATCTGGTAATTTCCTCCACCTAATGTCACAAACTGCCCCGGCAGATATTGCTGAAAGATATGACACCCAGCCGTGGGCTCCGGCCATGCCACTTCCTTGGCACCCTCTCTTTTATATACGACGGAATCCATATTTTTCTTATGCCAACGGCTAAGCTGCTGCCGGCCTTCCTCCGTGGATATCACAGCTCTTCTCTCACCCTTCTTTCTCTGGCTCATCATATCCTCAATAAGCCACACACAGTCAAGCTCCAAGCTCTCTGCCAATGTCCGATTCAACTCGCCAAGGAGCCATATCAAGCCCTTCTGCACATCCGCGCCATAGTATTCTGCAAGTTCCTTTAATTCCAGCCAATCTACTCCACCCTTTAAAAGTCTGTCGGCCACCGCGATAGCCAGATTCCGTTCTGAATGTATCAGCTCTGGCAGCATCTGACTGATGGTCATAGCTCTGCCCGCCTCCATGCAAAATGTTATATATCCTCTTAGCATATAATGCGGCGAACAGACCACCGTGATCTCTGCCATACCCGCCTGCCTCAATGTTTCCTGCACATGATAACAATTGTCCTCCACAATTCGAACATAAGCTTTTTCCATTTTTCTCTCATCAGAAAATAGTTTCCGTTCACTGTCCCATCTTCCTATGGCATAACGTCCCTGTAAAGCAAACAGATCTCTCACAGGAACAAGCCGATCACAGCACCATTGAATTGTATATTTTGTGTATTGGAATAATAGCTTTGCAGCCTTCCACTCCGCAGGCATTTCCTCTCTTTCTGGTGAAGCTGTTGCATCTATATCAATAATAGCAGAAATCTGATCCCTTCTAGTATTGACTACATTGATCACAGAAAATTCTGCTTTGCATGCATGGGACAGCCAATCTGACATGCCCACGCCATTTCTGTCACACACAATATAAGTTAGTTCTCCCTTGCCCGGACGGAGCCTTGCAAGAAGCTTAAGCACTGCAACTGGATAACTCGCAATCAGACAGGAAGGATTGAAAAAAAGCACCGTCGAAATCTGCCGAAAGAATCTCTCGCTATCGTTGGCCTTCACTGCCTCCTCCATATACTGGAACGACACTATGCCTATATCTGCATCACCAATCTCCTTCTCGCCTCCAGCCATCCACAACTTAAGCTTACCCACTTTTCCAGAAAGCCCCGCTTCCAAAAAACCAGATAGCTCTTCGTCCTCCTGTCCTGTACAGATAACCAGTATCTTTCTATTATCCAAAAGCTCAAGTTCCAGAAAAGGAAAAATATAAGGGCCTATATCCCGATAACAAACATGAGTGAAATACAAGCTTTGATGATCAGCAAGCATAAGTGCTGCCTCCACCAGCTCCATGTGTATATCTGTACTTCCCTTTATTGTCTGATACCATTCATATCCCATACAGCGCTTTTTATAATTTTCGTTTAGCTGTATCTCCATCAACTTCTCCTCAAGTTCCAAGGAAAGCGCCTCCTTGCTTACATCCGCCTTTTCCCGCTGATGCACACTTATCAGATATGGCTTTCCTTTTTCCTTTAAAAGAGAAACAATCTCTGATACCTCCAATCCATTCTTTTTTTCTTTTCCCTCCCCCTTGGTATATTCCTCCAGCGTACATCCACTGAAATATTCCAGTCTCTCCCACAGATATAGACTTATTGCCACTGACATCACCAAAAGCTCCATATAGCTTCCTGTATACTTTACCGCACACTTTGCCAGACCAAGCACCAAACCTGAGGCAAGAAAAAGCACCTGATACCATTTTCTGTGTTGTACATATTCCACATTCAGCACATAAGCTTCCATTGATCTATAATATCTATATGCACCACACACATCACTGAGCGGTCCAGCACTTTTTTTTATAACATGTCTCTTCCACAACAACCAGCTCGTCTTAAAAATAAGATACCCCAAAAAAAACAGCCCAAATGCCATATTGACAGACATGTGCATAAACATCACTTTCATCTGCTGTATCACAGACTGAAAAAAAGGAAGCTCTATCCCGGATAGACCTAGACTTCCCATCATTATGCCTATGGTATTTTTCTTCCCCATCAGCCAGATTATGGCTGTCACGGCCGATGCCCACACTACAAAAGAAGCTAGTCCCTCCTGCATATATCTATATTTCTTAGGTAATACCACCCGGCAAAGATACACCAAAATGGCATAACATGCCATAACTACAGCAACATCCCCTATCCAGCCCCTATTTATGTTCATAATCATTCCCCTCTGCGCGGCTTTCACTCCCAACATATGGTAAATACAGCTTTTTTATCTCAAACTCACTGAGAAAAGAAAAGGGAACCTGCAGCTTAATCCCCACTCCCGCCATCGTCAGTTCATAGAAATCTCTATAATTTGCCATATAGGCATCAATTGTAGACTTTGGGGGCAACGAGAAGTCAACGGACGTCTTACTCTCTTCCTCCTCACAGCTCTCTGGCTGTCTTCCAAAAATCCACAAAAGTTGTTGTATTTTCCCCTCACTTTTTAATAAAAGCTCCTCATATTCTTCCATAAGCTGCTGCCTTTCCTCATCCACCCATCCCAACTCCTGCTGTCGCAACTCAAAAAGGCTATATCTTCTGTGCACAGATGCTCTTTCCATTCTCTTTAAGTACATATGCTCTGCTTTATTAAGACTGTCATTCACCTGTCTAAGAGAACGATTCAACCTCTTTAACATCCTCTTTCTCTCACCGGCATAATACCTCATAAAACTTGCCGCTACTATTATAATATAGAGAAAAACAGCAAGCCATGCCACTGCGCTGCCCTTCTTAACAGGGCCATCTGCACCGATCAGCATACCAAAGGCTATTCCTATTATACCCAAGCTCACACTGTCCTTTTTTAAAAGCAGAGAAAGACCACGCCTCGTCATTCTGCTGCGCATGCTTCGCTCCACATCTACAAGCCGTTCCTCCCCTTTCTCAAGCTGCTCTAAAAGCTTTGCATCCATTTGCTTCTCTCTAAAAAGCTCCTCCGCACATTTTTGTTTCTTTCTTGAAAGCTCACACATTCCCTCATTTGACAAGCGCTTCCCTGCCTGATCCTCATATTCAAAGTCCATCCTTACTGCCTGACCCAAAAAGCTGCTGCCCGGATTTTTAGAGAGTGCTCTAAGACGCTGTATGGCTTTTATATTTGTAAGGCGAAAACCCGCCAGCGCTGCTTCATTATCTTCCTGAACAAAAGGGAATTTCTCCATCTGAAAGAGAATAGCCCCCTCCACGCCCTGTGGCATAACCTCCCTCTCAGGAATATCTCGCACATAATTAACCCTCTCTCCGCAATCACCACGCTGCTTTTCCTGATAAAGCAATGTGGTCAGATATCTTCTTGTTCTATCCATATCTCCAATATACTTTGCCAGTTTCTCCTCATCCACCCACGGCCTAAGCTGATACAAAAAGCCAGCATCAAGCACTGCCTTAGGAAATTCATTTAATGCGAGAGTATATGCACTGCACAGAACCTGAAAAAGTATATACTCAGGAAGCTCAGGTTCCTTCTCTCCCACATCAAAAAGAAGGTACCTGTAACGGCTGCTCCGGCTGTCAGCAAAGCCAGAATACAAAAACCCTTCCTCTGGTGTATGAAAATACTGCCCACAGCGCATCACCATGCAACAGATAAGCTCAGGCAAAGTGCGCATCACTTGGCGCCCATGCTTTTTTCTGCCGGCTTGTGTACATATCTCAAGAAATGCTTCTATATATTGAAAATTATCTTCATAGCTTTCATAGGGATTCTCGCACGCATATACCTGCCTGCAATCCAAAAATAGAATACGCCATTCATCTATCATTCTCTTAAGCGGCAACGAGGCAAGTACACTGCAAAGCATGGAAGGCTCTTTTGGCTTCTCAATCAGAAATATCTCCTCAGAACATTCCATATGCTGATATAGATACCACAAGCTATCAAGCGAATACTGCTCGGAATCCTCATAGACAATATACGTGATCATACTATCTGCTGCTCCCTCTGACGTAATTCAAATTTCAATTCCTCCAGCACTAACTGCTCCGAGGAACTCGCCGGCGTATATCCCTCCATTAGCTCCTTCGCCGCTCTCTCCTGCTTTCTAATATACTCTGCCACCCTCGCCTCATAGCGCGCCTCAAAGATGGAAAAATACTCTGTCAAAAGCTCCGCCCACGCATGGACAAAGGCTTTTATCTCCTTCCGCTGACGCTCCCTCTGTCTAACTGTGTTCATATAGGGCAGAAAAATACTTCCAATTAATTCTGTATGATTATATCTTTCCACAAAGATGCTGTGCTCTCCGCCCTCCTGTGCTCCCAACTCCTGAAAGAAAGCTTCAAATTCCTCTCGGCGCTCCCCGTTGATCGCATCCCGCTCTTCTCTAAAGTCCCTGAGAATCTCCATAACCTCCGCAAGGCTTCCAAAGTCCTCATGCTCAAACACCGCATTGACAAGCCGGTATTTTTTATTCTCCGTCTGCACTATTTTCCCCATCAGACAGCCATAGAGAAGTGCCATCCACTCCTCCTGCTCACGTTTTTTCTGTAGTGCGCTGCTCATCTCTGGCAATATCTCCGCCTTGTGCCAGCTTCTGTCCAGATGAGGCGTCAGGATCTGACTGACATTCTGATTTAGATGCATCCGCCTTGTAATATCATCATACGCCCTATAGCAGTTCCCCGCTGTCCCATCTTGCCCTTCCTCCTTAAAAGCATCCAAATGGTTGGCGTGCACGCCAAACAAGGACTGATAAAAACAGATGGTATATTTATCGATCGCCAAAGCCTCCGGCACCCCATTTCTACCCAAAAGCTCAGTCTCCACAATCTCTCTCTTCATCCCCTTTAATTCAAGCAGGCTCCTGTGAAAATAACTCTCCTTGATAATCTCCTTCTCTGGCACACCGGACACATTTAAAAATGGCGCGGAAAGCTTGTCAGCACAGTAGTGGAGCATCCTCGCAATCTCAGGCCCTGCTGCAGCATCACTGCCATATTCAAAACGAACCTGTTTTTCTGACGCCGATATAATATCAATATCATACTGCTCCCCATATACCTGTTGAAACTGTTCCTTCCATTCTTTCATCAGGCTCTCCCACGCCGCCGCCTTGGCCTCCCACTTCTCTGCAGCTCCAAACATATATGTAGAAACACTGTCAAGTGCACCATAATAGCTTGGCACATCCGCTTTCATCTGAAGATGCGCACTCTCAAGATACTCTCTCTCATTGCACACCATCTTCACTCGCGTCCCCTCGCAGTGTGTCAGCTCAGAAAGCACAATCTGGATTTTCTCATCCAGTTGGCTCAAACCTTTTCTATAATTGTCAAACATCTGCTCATATGCCTTATTCAGCCGTTCAATGCGCTCCATCCCCTCCATATAACAATAGTACAGCGCCTCATTCTTCACCTGTCTTGCAGGAATTCCAGAAATGCCATTCACCTCATCTATCGTCTCAATGAGATCGCGCTTGCTTCCCGATTGTACACTTTCCTGTATTGTCAGCAGCTTATTCTTATCCACCTTAATTTCATTCTCAAGTAATGTTATCCTCTGTCTTAATGAATTTTGAACATTAGAAAGAAAATACCTCACGGCATTGGGATGCAGCACACTACCCGACAGGCCATGCAGCAGCCAATATTCTATGCTGTACTGCTCCTTCACCTCTTTTTTGAGAGAACGAAACCGAAACGCTTCACTGGCAAGCCTCTTTTTCTCCTTCAATGTCTGTTCACACTGCCGGATAAGCTCCGCATATTTCTTCATAAAAATATTCCGACAGCTATTCAAATGCCCTCGGCTAAAACTATCTGCAACCAGATTCTTAAAGCTTTTCTCCTTAAGAGTGCCTTGAAGAACCTTGAGACTTTTGTAAAGCACCGACATATCGCGCGTGATAACTGCATCCATCTGCTCCATTACATATGTCTCAAGCTCAGCAAGATACATCTCCCACGCGAGCTTTCCTTCTTCCCTTCTCTCAAGGCTGTCCAAAATCCTCTGCGACAATGGCTTATCCGCGAGCCTCACCGTCTCGACATAAAACTCCCGCATAGGCTTCACTGGCTCGGTGACAATCCCCTGCTTCTCCTCTTTCATATGCTCCTCGACATATCGGTAATACTTCGTATCATAATAAAACCAATCATTCTCCATGGTATCCTTTGCCCAGCAAAGCGTCAGATATTCCTTAACCAACTCATATGGATACTGTAGTCTCGCAACACCTATACTGCCAAAATGCCTGTATTTCTTCTCCTGTCCCATGCTCAGCATAATGGTAAGATGCTTAAACTTATTATCCTCCCAAGCCGTATTGCGCTCATTGATTGGACTGACATAAGGAAGATAGATGCAGTCCGCAATCATCTCCTTATAGCCGTTCAGCGAGCGAAGCCCCTCCGCACTGCCGCAATTATCATTAAACAGCCCAAAAAGAAAGGTAAAGTTATAAAGAGTCCCCTGAAACAGCTCATCCTCCGTCAGACGAAGAGCATCCTTTCTCTCCACAGTCCCAATATTAGACTGAATAAAATAGTCTAATTCTTTCACTGCTGCATAGGCATTGGAATACAGACTCATTCCCTCCACCTGATTGCCATTTCCATAATGCATCACAACATCCGGCATCATAAAAAAGCCATTCATATTGTAACCATTCTGCGGAAAATTCTTCTTCAAATATCCGGCAAGCCAGACGGCAAAGGGAAGTAAGAGCCCCGAACCCGTCCCGCCTGCCAGAGAGCTGACCAGAGCGATCCGCTGTGTCCTCGCCTCCGAATTTTGCTGCATATAGTGAAGCTCAAAAATCGTTTTTTCCAGCGGCTTAAGCATCTCCTGAGACATGGCATGTTCTAGGGCAAGGCGCGAGATAGCGCGAACCTGCCCCGCCCCGTCCGTCAGTGTTTTATTCATAAAAATTGTATTGTCGGGGTACCATTCCTCCTTTGCGAAGGAATTCATCTTCAGACATTGCTCCACTGTGATATTATTGGAGATCCGTATGGTAAGCCCCGCAAAACCATTTCTTTTTCTCTCCTGAAGAGCATGTTCATCTGTATCGACCAAAATATACTTTATATTCGATGAAGCCATCCCGGACTCAGCCGCCTTCTTCTCCACCATGCCGACAATCTCAGAGCCTATGCCTCCCAGCCCGATAATTAATGTAGGTGCCGTCATCGCTTCTCATCCTCTCCTGTTATTTGATTTCCCCTGAATACAATTGTATTCCAGAGTCCTGCAGAATCCATAAATTCAAATCGATCTGCCTTTGTCATAGCAGCATTCCCACGAAAAATATATTTTCCATTGATGCGAAAAGCATCTTTTCTTGAAAATGCTGCCCAGTTCATCAGATAATATCTTCCGCCCTTCCGCCTTTTCTGTAGCTGCAGCTCTGGACATTCAATCCCGTACATCTCCCTCTGTGCCTCCGACAACTGCAGCGTCATCCCTTTCGCCGGAAGCACCATCTGACGAAAGCTCTGGAATACACTTGGACTTAATCGTATGCCAAGCTCTGAATCATTATTAAAATAAAGAACACAGAAAAAAAATGGAGAAAAGCATCTCCTAGTCAACAAATTAAAGATCAGATACAACAAAAACAAAACCACTAACGCTGTGACAATATACAAGCATATTCTCAGAGCCAAGGGAGCCAAAATCACCTGAATCTCTCCCTTTAGAACTGCCGTGCAGGGCACCCCTCTTCTCGTATATGTGACCTCGCTGTGAATTGGTATTGTCTCTTTGCCATTATACAGCCAGTAGATACTAAGTCCCAATTTCTTTATAAACTGAAAAGTACCTTTTGCCTTACTTAGGTTCACATAGTGGCAACCCCCTGCAAGCGTGTGGAAACTCAATTTTTCAAGCTCACTCTCAGGAAGCTCCTCTCCATCGCAAGTTATCAGGTAAGCAACTCCACCATGAATCACCTCTGACCGACTATATCGCCTTCCATCCACAAGTTCCGCCTCAAGCCTTGCCTCAACTGCCCTTAAATCTATCGCAATCTCCTGCTCCGCTCTGCTCTGTTCCTCTCCATCCGTCCGCCAGACCACAACACTACAGCGAACATCTCTATATGTATCAAAATCCTGCGTGCTCGTCAGATAAGGATACAACATAAACTCATCTGTTGTGCCATCTACCTTTGCTATCTCCACAGAAATATGCGATTCCTCTGATCTCTTTCTCCCCTTGTAATCCACCGTGCAAGTGATCTCCAGCTTATCTGCCGTGCTGTCCCTAAGTGCTATTCTTTTACTTCCCATATTCTCAGAAAGTTTAATGCGGATACCCGATGCCTCTCCATCCTTAATACTGTTCAAATTCATCTTATCATAATTTAAAAAATCTGGCACGCCAAGCACCTGCACGGCAAGAGGATAGATTCTCTCCCTGACTTTAAACCCCCTTGTCAACTCAATTGGCTCCTGAAGCGCAGCGCCCTCCACCTGTACAGCTAACTTTACTTCATCAGGATAAACTACATTCAAAAAAATAGTCTCTCCAAACTGACAGCTTCTTCCATTCACGCTCACAGAAAGCTCTTGCAAAAGCTGTGCATCTGTAGAAACCCGCTCACCAGAATCAGGATTCACCGGATAGACCGTCACCTCACAATCACCCTCAAGAAGCTCATTCTCTTCTACCAGCTTTCCATCCTGCTTCACCTCAAGCTCCACACCCAGATCGAGCTGGTAGTATATATTTACTGACTCATTTGCTCTCACAGTAAGTGTTTTCTGATAGATACTTCCCTCGTGAATGGTACTCTTCCCTCCAAATGCCACCATCTCCCCCTGAATTTCCTTAATCTGAAGATTCTCGGCAAAATCCAAATTGCCCCCATAAGATGGCTCTGTCTCGCTGGAATAGCTCTGGAAGCTCTTTCTTCTTCTGGTGACGAGCCCCGTCTGTGACCCGATTTCCTGTTCTAGCACTGCCACTTGAGATTTGAGATTCTGATTCTCAGAGCCCGTCTGTCGATTCTGGAAGGATACCGTATCCCCCTCCGACTGCATCAGGACAATCAGCTCCTTCACCGGAGCATCCACCCGTATCTCCCCATTCTCTCCTAGTGTGAGAGAATTTCTTCGATAAATAGAATCCGTCGCCTCCAAAATCTGTGTAAAAATACTGCCGCGTTGTGAACTGCCGCTCTTATCTGGCTCCACCTGTATTACCTTTCCAGCAATACTTGAATCAAGATTCAGTGTCTCTGGCGACTCCGCAATCGGGACATATAAGATCCCTATATCTGTTATCCCACGCAAAACCTGATTTAAGGTTCTCTCCCAGATATCCTTATTTTCACTATCTGTCAGAATAATAATCCAGCGCTCCCCCTCATAATTCTTAAGATGGGCAAGCGTATTCTCCACCCCTGCATAATAAGTGTTTCCAAAGCTCTCCGAAGCTCTGTCAATATCCTTATCATCTGGTCCGCTGATTTCATAATAATGCACATTCTCCTGAGGCTGTGCTGCCTCACGATTCTTGTCCATAGGAAATAGATACAGCCTGTCCTCTTCCTCCATCAGCGCAGAAAGTGCGCGGACAGCATAATCTGCCTCCACCCACCTTGTAATATAATTATCAGCTTTGTCAAGCTCTTCTGTATCATTAAATGCCATGCTTCCTGAATTATCATATACAATGTCTATAATTCGCTCCTCTGCCTGCACAGACCAGACACTTGCAGGCAAAAAACCAAATACACACAAAAGAAGCACCCTCCATACAAACCTCATATGCCATACATTCCTTTCACTGAAAGCCTTACATAATCTTATCACAACACAGAAAAAAAGTACAGAAAGAAATCCGCTTATCATCGGCACAAAAGCAGCGATCTCTTGTTTCATGTCTCCTAGCCAAATTGATTTTACATACATTTTACAATACCACGATATTGGATTTGATTTTCCTTCTGTATGCTATATATATCAAAAAATAAAATAGCAAAGGAGAGCTTTTATATGAAGGTTTCAAACAAGTGTACGATATTTATCTTTTTTGGCATTCTACTCTTATCTGTATTATCAGGATGTGGCAACACCAGCATAGACAATTCCTCTGCATTTGACCCGACCAAAGAAATCCATGTGCTGACCCGCGAGGACGGATCGGGCACCCGCGGCGCATTTGTAGAACTGTTTGGAATTGAGCAGACGAACGACTTAGGGAAAACCATCGACCATATGACAGACACTGCCGCTGTCACAAATTCCACCTCTGTCATGATGACCACCATCGCCGGAGACATATACTCTATCGGCTATAGTTCTCTTGGCGCAATGAATGAAACCATCAAATCCATTCCAATAGACGGCGTGGAAGCAACAATTGAAAACATCAAAAATGGCACTTACCGCATTGCCCGCACCTTTAACATAGTGACAAAAGAGAATGTAAGTGACACCACTCAGGATTTTATTGACTTTGTAATGAGTGCGGACGGTCAGACAATTATTGAAGATCATGGATATATCTCTGTATCCGGCACAGAGCCCTACAGCGGAGCAATGACTTCAGGTAAAATCGTGATATCGGGTTCCAGTTCTGTTACTCCGATTATGGAAAAGCTCAAGGAAGCCTATCTTGAGAAAAACCCCAGCATAACGATCGAGCTCCATCAAAGTGATTCCTCCACTGGTATATCAAACACGGTAGATGGCACCTGTGATATTGGTATAATTTCCCGTGAATTAAAGGATTCCGAAATGGATAAAGGATTGCGCGCAACCGCTATCGCAATGGACGGCATTACAATTATCGTAAATAACAACTGCCCTATCAATGGACTTACAAGTGAACAGATAAAAAATATCTTTATGGGCAACATAGTTTATTGGAGCGAAGCAGCACAATAAAATCTACATGTGGCGGCAGGTGTCTCGATAACCCGCATAAGGAAGGATCGAAACAATAAAATCTGCACGTACACATTTGTCAACTCAATGCATTAAAGTTTATTGAATCTCATTGAATAAGAAAGGAATATACATGTGAACCATATAAAAGAAAAAACAATGCAATCACTTTTTTTCCTTACCGCGTGTATTTCCATCGCGGCAGTGATTTTAATATGTATCTTTCTGTTTGTCAATGGCATCCCCGCAATAAGAGAAATCGGAATTTTTAATTTCTTATTCGGTACAAAATGGAAACCTGCCAATCATCTTTATGGTATTTTCCCTATGATTGTCGGTTCTCTCTACGTGACTGCTGGAGCATTGATATTTGGTGTTCCCATCGGTATCCTGACAGCAGTGTTTATGGCACGATTCTGCCCAAAGCGCCTCTACAACATCCTGAAATTTTCCATTCATCTGATGGCGGGGATTCCGTCCGTCGTCTATGGTTTTTTCGGCTTAGTAGTCCTAGTTCCCTTTGTCCGAGAAATCTTTGGCGGGCGCGGTATGAGTGTACTGACCGCCTCCATTTTGTTGGGACTTATGATTCTTCCCACCATTATCAGTATCTCGGAGGCTTCTATTCGCGCAGTTCCAGAAAGCTATTATGAGGGCGGACTTGCCCTTGGAGCTTCCCACGAAAAAAGTGTATTTTATACTGTTCTCCCCGCTGCCAAACGTGGTATCTTCGCGGGTGTCGTATTAGGACTTGGGCGGGCAATCGGTGAAACAATGGCAGTTATGATGGTCGCAGGAAATCAAGCTGTTATTCCGGGTAATATTTTATCTGGCGTTCGCACTCTCACAACAAACATTGTACTTGAGATGGGATATTCCACGGACTTACACCGTGAAGCACTGATTGGCACGGCGGTTGTTTTATTTGTCTTCATACTTATAATCAATCTGTCTCTCTCCCTTTTTAGAAGGAAGGTAAATTAAATGTCCAACAATCAAAAATACAAATGGTGCACATACAAACGTGATCCAAAATCATTTCTCTTATTTCTTTCTGTATGTCTCGCAGCATTTTTTACAATGCTTGGGTTATTTTTAATTATAGGATATATACTGATAAAGGGGATTCCCAATCTTACACCAGAATTATTTGCTGCCAAATACACATCTGAAAATGTATCCTTGCTTCCAGCACTTATAAATACGTTGCTTATCACACTTCTCTCCCTGCTATTTGCCGTTCCAGTGGGAATTGGCGCCGCAGTATATCTGACAGAATATGCCGGAAAAGGAAATAAGCTGGTCTCTATCATCGGTATTACCACTGAAACACTATCTGGCATCCCGTCCATCGTCTATGGACTATTTGGTTCATTATTTTTTGTAAAATATCTTCATCTAGGATTGTCATTATTATCGGGAGCCTTAACATTAAGCATTATGATCTTGCCACTTATTATGCGAACAACAGAAGAAGCACTTCGAAGTGTCCCAGAAAGTTACCGCGAGGGAAGCTTTGGCCTCGGCTCTGGAAAACTGCGAACGGTGTTTTCTATCGTTTTGCCATGTGCTGTTCCGGGTATATTATCCGGTGTTATCCTTGGCGTTGGACGCATAATAGGCGAATCGGCAGCACTGATTTTTACCGCGGGAACTGTTGCAGAGATCGCAGACAATCTTTTCTCCTCCGCGCGCACCTTGTCTGTTCATATGTACGCTATCTCAGGCGAAGGGATATATATGAATCAAACGTATGCAACCGCGGTTGTATTATTGTTGGTTGTTATCCTGATCAATGGATTGTCTGGCTTTATGGCAAAAAGAATAGGAGGGAAACATGCAAATGGATAAGCTTGTGGTTGAAAATCTAGATCTATTCTACAACAATTTTCAAGCACTGAAAAAAATCAATGTGGCATTTAAAGAACATGAGATCACCGCCCTGATCGGTCCATCAGGCTGCGGAAAATCAACATTGTTAAAAAGCCTAAATCGAATGAACGATCTGGTAGAAGGCTGCCATATCAAAGGAACGATCCGACTGGACAACGAAGATATTTACGGAAATATGGACATTAACCTGTTGAGAAAACGTGTGGGAATGGTATTTCAGAAACCGAACCCATTTCCCATGAGCATCTATGATAATATAGCCTTCGGTGCAAGAACACACGGCATCCGTTCTAAGGCAATATTAGATGAGATTGTTGAACACTCCCTAAAAGGGGCAGCTATCTGGAATGAAGTCAAAGATAGATTAAAAAAATCTGCGCTTGGCCTGTCAGGCGGACAGCAGCAGCGGCTATGTATAGCCCGCGCACTGGCGGTTGAGCCGGAGGTCCTGTTAATGGATGAGCCAACCAGCGCACTTGACCCTATCTCCACAGCAAAAATAGAGGAGCTTGCAGTAGAATTAAAAAAGAACTATACTATTGTCATTGTAACTCATAATATGCAGCAGGCACTACGTATCTCTGACCGGACAGGATTCTTTCTTCAAGGAGAAATGATAGAGCTTGGAAAAACAGAAGGATTCTTTTCTATGCCGCGGGACAAGCGGACAGAAGATTATATCACAGGGAGGTTTGGATAATGCGCTCTCAATTTGATGAACAGCTAGATATATTAAATCAAAATCTTATTACTATGGGAGCACTCTGTGAAAATGCGATTGCAATGTCCGCAAAAGCTTTGACAGAAGGAACTCCCACACTTGCAAGATCTGTTCCCGAACTTTCCGAAAGGATCGATCACAAAGAACGAGAGATTGAAACTATGTGCCTAAAGCTTCTTTTGCAACATCAGCCCGTGGCAAAGGATCTCCGAGTGATCTCCTCCGCACTAAAAATGGTGACAGATATGGCAAGAATCGGTGATCAATCAGCAGATATTGCTGAAATTATCACATTGGCTAATGTCTGCACCACTGACAGTACACAGATCCTTTATGACATGTCCATCGCTGTGATTAAAATGGTAACAGACAGTATAGACGCATTTGTCAAAAAAGATAAGCATATGGCAAGAGCTGTCATCGATTATGATGATATTGTAGATGCCTATTTTGATCAGATCAAACAAACGTTGATTGATTTGTTTAGTAAGCCAGAAACAGACGGCGAGTATGCGATAGACCTTCTCATGATCGCAAAATATTTTGAACGTATCGGTGATCATGCAGTTAATATTGCAAAATGGGTATTATTCTCCATAACAGGAAACAAAGAAGGATAATCACCAAAAAACAGAAGGGAGCAACATTTATGATCTTTTGTGTTGAAGATGACAATGGGATTCGGGATCTGATGATATATACCTTACATGCGGCTGGGTTTGAGGCAAAGGGTTTTACATGTGGCGACGACCTTTTTGATGCCTTGCTGACAGAACAGCCACAACTGATTCTACTAGATATTATGCTTCCCGGTGAAGATGGTCTTTCCATATTAAAAAAACTGCGCTTGCAGCCTGTGACAAAAGAAATTCCTATTATTATGGCCACTGCAAGAGGAACGGAATATGACAAGGTTATTGGGCTTGATCTGGGAGCAGACGACTACCTTGCAAAGCCTTTTGGCATGATGGAAATGATCTCACGCATCAAAGCAGTGCTGCGCCGCACAAATCCCGTTGAGACAGCAACTTATATAAAAATAGGAAATCTGGAATTAAATTTAGAAACATATGTTGTAATTGCAGATGGTGTACGTGTTCCGCTTACATTAAAGGAATATAAACTGCTTCGCACATTTATGGAAAATCCCCGGCGAGTATTTACCCGCGATCAACTTCTTGAGCAAGTGTGGGGAATGGACTATGTGGGAGAAACCCGAACAGTAGATGTACACATAGGTACCCTTCGAACCAAACTAGAAGAATGTGGCAATTATATCAAAACTGTGCGGGGCGTCGGATATTGCATGGAAGAAATAAAATGAGGTAATTATGACAAAACGTATTTTTCGTTCTATATGCCTTGTCGCATTCATTGTTTTTCTGGCATCCATTCTGTTGATTATGGGCGCATTGTATGAATATTTTTCAAATGTGGAGCAGGCACAGCTTAAAATGCAGACCACCCTAGCCGCACAGGGCGTCACCAACGAAGGAATTGCATATTTCCATAATTTAAAGGTGACAAATTATCGAATATCATGGATTGATACGGATGGCAATGTCCTCTACGACAGTAAATCTGACATTGAGGAAATGGAAAATCACTTGGAGAGAAAAGAGGTGCAACAGGCCATCGCAAAAGGATATGGGGAGAGCAGACGATATTCTGATACTCTGATGGAACGTTCTTTTTACTGTGCTCAAAAACTTATTGATGGCACAATTCTCCGCCTTTCTATCTCGCAGAGCTCCATTCTCACTCTCCTTCTGGGAATGGCGCGGCCTATATGTATTGTTTTTGTGATCGCATTGACCCTATCCATTGTTTTGGCGATACAAATTTCAAAAAAAATCGTAAATCCACTAAATAATATTAATCTAGACAATCCACTTTCCAATCAGGGATACGATGAACTCTCTCCTTTTCTGCGGCGCATTGACAGCCAACAAAATCAACTGCGCCGACAGAAAGCAGAACTTATTCAAAAGGAGGATGAGTTAAATACCATTATTGGGTGCATGAACGAGGGCATGATCCTGCTGAACAATAAAGGAAAAATTATCAGCATCAATCCTGCTGCCAAAAAGTTATTAGATGTGGGAGAAGACTACACTGGAGCAGATATGCTGTCTCTGTGCCGGAATCTTGATCTGCATGAAATTCTTTGTAATGCTCTACAAGGAGAACAAGGAGAAAGAATGATTCAGTTACATGAAGAGAATTATCAAATCAATGCCAATCCCATCACTTCCAAAAATATTGTCAAAGGAGCCGCATTGTTCTTCTTTAATGTTACTGAAAAAGAAAAAGCCGAGCAGCTGCGCCGCGAATTTACCGCCAATGTCTCCCACGAATTAAAAACACCTCTTCATTCTATCTCTGGTTATGCGGAACTATTAAAAAATGATATGGTAAAAGAACCTGACAGAGTCCCATTCGCTGAAAACATATATGGGGAAGCCCAACGCATGATACGGCTTGTGGAGGACATTATCAGCCTTTCACGCCTTGACGAAGGCGCGAAAGATATGCAATATGAGAACATTGACCTGTACGAGTTAGCAAAAAAAGCACTCCAGAGTTTGGCACCAGCGGCAGATGCCGCACATATTAGCTATGGGCTATCAGGTGTTCATGCTAATATTTATGGAATAGACAGACTGTTATACAGTTTAATCTATAACCTTTGTGACAACGCGATCAAGTACAACCATCAAAATGGAAATATGACAGTCAAGATACAAGACAAAGACAACATGATTCTTCTATATGTGATAGATACAGGGATAGGAATTGCACCCGAACATCAAGAGCGCATCTTTGAACGATTCTACCGGGTGGATAAAAGTCATTCCAAAGCAGTAGGAGGAACAGGGCTGGGACTCTCCATTGTAAAACATGCTGCAAAAATTCATAATGCCAAAATTGAATTAAAAAGCACGATAAAAAAAGGCACCACTATTACTGTGAGATTTCCAAAACAAACGAATGAAACAATTTGACACAAAGAGAGCAGATCTCTCTGCTCTCTCCACAAGATATCTATTCTTCAGTTGTATTATTCTCCAGCAGCGCCTCCTCGTATCCCTTTAGAATCATGGCCTGTATTCTATCTCTAGTGTCCGAATTAAGAGGGTGTGCGATATCTCTATACTCACCGTCAGAGGACTTCCGGCTTGGCATAGCGATAAACAGCCCCTTATCCCCCTCAATTACCTTAATATCATGCACCACAAACTCATTATCTAAAGTGATGGACACCACTGCCTTCATTTTACCTTCTTTTGTTACTTTCCTAACTCTCACATCTGTAATTTGCATCTCACCAGTTTTCCTTCCACCATCAAGCCTGTAAGCTACAACACATATCTCTCGTTCATCTCAACCACTATCTTCGGATTCTCAAGCTCACCTATATGCGTAGTATTTGCCCGAATTGTGTCGCGGCTCTCTACAATACAGTTCTCAATATAAGTATTGTCCCCTATGTATACATCGTTCAGTATAATAGAGTTTTTAATTACACAATTATTTCCCACATACGTTTTCTTAAATAATATAGAATTTTCAACCTTACCATTAATAATACAGCCACTGGATACCAAGCTGTTATGCACTTCTGCTCCCGGATTATATTTAGCTGGCGGCAGATCCTCTACCTTAGAATACACCTCAGGATGTTCTTTAAAGAAATAATCTCTGACTTCCTTCTTTAAGAAATCCATGTTCGTCCGATAGTAGGCGTCAATCGTAGCAATGCTTCTCCAATAGCTTCCCAGCTCATATGAAAAAATGCGCTTTAGATTTTTATAGCGGATAATAATATCACGCACAAAATCATGCCTGCCCTCCTGCGCACATCTCTCTATAAGCTCGATAAGCTGTCTTCTGCGGATCACGTAAATACCTGCGGAAATCTTTCCGTACTCCGCTATTACCGGCTTCTCCTCGAAATCTATTATCCGTCCATCAATGTCTGTCTTAATTGTACCAAACCGGCATGGATCGTCTCCCTCTGGAACTCGTGATGTCACTATCGTGATGTCTGCCTTTTTCTCAATGTGATACTCCAGCACCTTGTTGTAATCCAACTTATATATTCCGTCGCCCGCCGCGATCACTACATAAGGCTCATGACTGTTCTTCAGGAAATTCAGATTCTGATAGATCGAATCTGCCGTGCCGCGATACCAAAAATTATTATCGTTTGTGATCGTAGGAGTAAATACATACAAGCCACCCTGCTTTCTGCCAAAATTCCACCACTTGGAGGAATTTAAGTGCTCGTTCAGGGATTTCGCATTATATTGTGTAAACACTGCTACCTTCTGAATGTGAGAATTTGTCATATTGCTAAGCGCAAAATCAATGCCTCGATAGCTTCCTGCTATAGGCATGGCAGCTATAGCGCGCTTATTCGATAATTCTCCCATCCGATTACTGTTGCCGCCTGCTAAAATAATCCCAATGGCTCTCATCGCACATCACCTACCTTAATAATGTATTCACCGCTTGACAGACTGCCCTCCTGATAATCCTCTGGGTTGGTCACGCCTGCAATAGCCACATTCTTTCCAATCCTCACATTAGATGGAATATGGGAATTTTCTCCAATTGTCACCAGATCAAACGCGTAAACCTTCGGATCTAGCTCACTCTCCCTATACTCCCCGACACCTGTCTCCACATTCTCACCGATCTCGACATTCTCCGCGATAATTGTCTTTGTTATCTTAGAGCCCGCGCCAATTATACTATTTTGCATAATAATAGAATCTCGTATCACAGCACCCTTGCCAATCACGACACCACAGCCGATAACTGAATTAGTGACTTCCCCGTATATCTCAGATCCCTCCCCAATAATACTTCTCTCAATTTTCGCCTCAGGTGAGATATACTGCGGCGGAAGAGTATCGCACTTTGTATAGATTCTCCAGAATTCCTCATACAGATTAAATACAGGTATAATGTCAATAAGCTCCATATTCGCTTCCCAGTAAGAGCCAAGCGTTCCCACATCCTTCCAATACCCATTATACTCGTATGCAAAAATGCGCTGCCCCTTATGGAAGCAGTGGGGAATAATATGTTTTCCAAAATCACAACCGCTCTGTCCAGAAAGCTGAATCAATGCCTCCCTCAGAACCTTCCAGCTAAAAATATAGATACCCATAGATGCTAAATTGCTCTTTGGATGAGCTGGCTTCTCCTCAAATTCTGTAATGCGATTCGTCTCATCTGTCACCACAATTCCAAAGCGGCTCGCCTCCTCAATCGGAACAGGCATCGCTGCAATGGTGATGTCTGCATTGTTGGCCTTGTGGTAATCCAGCATCACCTCATAATCCATCTTGTAAATATGATCCCCGGAGAGAATCAAAACATAGTCAGGATTATATGTCTCGATATAATTCATATTCTGATAAATTGCGTTGGCTGTACCTGTATACCATTCGCTGTTGCCGCTTCTCTCATACGGAGGAAGCACTGTCACGCCGCCCACATTCCTGTCCAGATCCCACGGAATACCGATTCCAATATGTGTATTAAGGCGCAGCGGCTGATATTGCGTCAGCACGCCCACTGTATCCACACCTGAATTAATGCAGTTACTCAACGGGAAGTCAATAATGCGGTATTTTCCTCCGAATGCTACGGCAGGCTTCGCACCCTTTGCTGTAAGAACCCCCAGCCGGCTGCCCTGTCCACCTGCCAAAAGCATGGCAATCATCTCTTTTTTAATCACGCTATCACCTCTTGTTGTAGTTTTCTATATGCACATTATACCACAACTCGACCATTTAGTGAACCGATTTTCTGAATTTTGTTCCCTCTTTTTTTACATTTTCCGTCAATCTATTGTGTAATTTCTATAATTTGTATATATTATTTTATTATTTTTATATAGTATGCACAAATTTCATGTACTTTCGTTCATTTTCGGGAGAGTAATTTTTAATTATTCTTGTGTTATCCATTTTACAAAATATACTAGTAATAAATAGTGTTCTGTTAAAATGATATTGAATTGTTTTATTTATATGATAAAATAGATCACAAATTATTGCTACAGGTTCAAAAGGAGTGTTTTATCTATCATGAAAAGGTTCCACAACATTAAAGGAAAAATTATTTTCTATGTCATGTCAGTGGCAATTCTACTAACATTGCTTGTGACTGCTATTATGTCTGCGGGAAGCATCCGCTCTACGAATTCTGTTTTACTTGACAATATGCAGATCACCGCACGAATTGCCTCTCAAAGCATCAGCTCTAATCTCCATCTTCTCACAGAGCGCATGTATCATCTTTCCTCTGAACAGATTCTTACAGACGCCTCCAACAGTGACAGTGATAAAGCAGCGCGTCTTATGGAGGAAAAGCTTGAGATTGAGTTTGTATGGCTGTCCGCCTACGATCTTGCCGGGCAAAAGCTGTACGGTGATGAGATTGCTCCTGCCTCCATCTCCGATACCTCATATTACTCTTATTTAACTCAGACAGGCAGTATTGTGATCGGTGAGCCATATTATGACAACAATATCCTGCAGCTATGCGTGGGTACTCCTCTGATCACAGACGGAGAGACAGTCGGTTATCTGATAGGCAGCTATAAATATGATCTATTAAATGATATCTTAAGTATGTTGATCTTAGGTGATACAGGAAGCGCCAGTATTCTGAATGAGGAGGGCTTTATCATCGGTGATCGCAGCCTTGAGAATATCATCGACCGCCAAAATATCTATGATCTATATCCTTCCTCTGCTAATAAGGAAAGCTTTGACAAACTTCTGGCTCACCAGACCGGCTCTGCCATTCTCCTTCTGGAAAATGGGCACAATTATACCGGATATGCACCGATACCGGGCACAAACTGGGTACTACTTATCTATGCTCCACAGAAAGAGTTTATGGATTCTGTGGTTTATTCCATCATGCTCTCTGTTCTTCTTGCCTTTGCACTGTTATTGATAGCCGCAATTGTGATCGTTCCTCTTGCCAATAGAATCTCCTCCTCTCTTTCCTTGGCAACTCGCAGACTGCAGGCACTGGCGGACGGCGACTTGACAACGGAGGTCATTCAATCTCGAAGCAAAGACGAAACCGTAATTTTAACAGAGGCTCTGGCAAAGACGATAAGCAGCTTAAATACCTATATAAGAACCATCGAATCCTGTCTTGGGGCATTGTCTTCAGGTGATTTTACTGTCCCGATACCAGAGAATTTCCAAGGAGATTTCTCTTCCATACAGGCTTCCTTAAGTAATATTTCCATGTCCCTTAATCAGACAATGCAGCAGATCAACGATTCTTCAACCAAGGTTAATACCACCTCCATCGATGTGTCTGACTGCGCCAAAAAGCTTTACAGCAGTTCTCTGCAACAGGACTCTCTCCTTCATGAGCTAAACGATAATATGATGGGCATGTCCAACTCCATCAAGCAAAATGAGGAAAATGTTGCCCTGATTGAAACCTGCTCCAAAAATGCCAGTGAAAAAGCAACTCTGGGCAATCAATATATGAATAGTATGTTAAATATCATGGAACAAATTCATTCCGCTGTGACAGAGATCTCCAAGATCAGCCTGATGATTGAAAATATTTCCAGACAGACCAACCTTCTTTCTCTAAATGCTTCCATCGAAGCATCAAGGGCTGGTGAAACCGGAAAAGGCTTTGCTGTTGTTGCCTCTCAGATTGGGCTTCTGTCCAATCAGACTGCGGACGCGCTGAACCAATCTGCTGATATTATCAAAAATTCTGTCAATATTATAGAAAAAGGCCTGACCACTGCACAACAGACCTCAGAGGCATTTCAAGAAATACAGAAGGTGACAGAACAGTACTTTGAACTTTCTAACAAACTTGCAGATACTGTTCAGGTACAGACCTCCGCGGTGGAGAGTGTAGTCAGTCAGCTCTCTTCTATCAAGACTATTGCTGATGAGAATCGAGATCTGTCCAAGGAAACTGATAAGATGGCAGACAGCTTCCTCGCCCAGTCAGAGAACCTAAAGAATCTGGTGTCCCGCGTCAAGCTAAGAAAATTTATATAAAGGAGGTGTCCGCAATGAAGAAAACATCTATCTTTTTGCTGCCCATTATACTTCTTATCCTCTGCCTTAGCGGATGCAGATCCAAAAATGACGGCATGAAAGATGGTTTTTACACTGCTGAAATGTCAGAGTATTCTCACGGATGGAAGGAATATCTGTGTATTATGGTCAAAAATAATGCCATCGTCTATGCAGAATTTAATGCAAAAAATCCAAGTGGCTTCATCAAGGCATGGGACAATGCTTATATGAGAAATATGTATACGGTAAATGGTACCTATCCAAATGAATATACTCGAAACTATGTCGCACAGCTCATCGAGACACAAAATCCCGATCATGTAGATGCGATCAGCGGGGCCAGCCATTCTGCTGGTAACTTTGACAGATTGTCCAGAGCAGTGATAGAGCAAGCAAAAAAGGGAGATTCTGCCACTATTGTGGTGGAGTAGTTTCTTTTGCAATATGATACAACAGCATAATCCTTGTGTACCAGTTATGATAGAGGAGGATGCCACACAACTTGAATTACATAATGAGCAGGGAAGGAATTTTCCCTGCTCAATTATGCATAGATTAATAAAAAGGAAATGAGGAATCGTATGTATAAAATTAATTTTGAAGCGCCTGAGCATGTGCATTTTATTGGTATCGGTGGCATTAGTATGAGTGGCCTTGCAGAGATTCTGCTGACGGAAGGTTTCGCCATATCTGGTTCTGATGCCCAAGAATCTGCTCTCACCAGACACCTATGTGATCTTGGTGCAAAAATATATTATGGACAACATGCTGAAAATCTTCAGGAGGAAATTCCTGCTTTTGTCGTGTACACTGCTGCTGTCAAAGAAAACAATCCTGAATATCAAGAAGCAGTTAGACAAGGACTTCCACTTTTAACACGCGCAGAGCTACTTGGACAAATTATGGAAAATTATTCCATATCCGCGGGAATTGCGGGCACACATGGAAAGACCACCACCACCTCTATGCTGTCGGAGATCCTGTTAGACAGTGCGCTCAATCCCACCATCTCTGTCGGCGGCATCTTGAAACATACAGGTTCCAATATTTACGTGGGTGAATCCAATTATTTTATCACGGAGGCATGTGAGTACACAAACAGCTTTCTCTCCCTTAAGCCAACCGTTGGTGTTATTCTAAATATATCTGAGGATCATCTAGATTTCTTTCATGATATTCAAGATATTCGCCGTTCCTTCCGCGCCTATGCTGAAAATATACCTGAAAACGGTACATTAGTTATCAATGGAACCATAACAGATCTCTCGCAGATCACAGACAATCTTCCCTGTCATGTCGTCACCTTTGGACTTATGGGTAATACTGACCACAGCTTTGACTACGCCGCCGCTAACATAACATATGATTCTTATGGCTATCCAAGCTATCAGCTCTTTATTCAAGGCAAATATGCCTCCTCCATCTCTCTTAAGGTTGCCGGCATGCACAATATTCTTAATTCCCTAGCTGCCGTAGCTGCCGCACATGCTATGCAGATTTCCTTAAAAGACATATGCTTGGGTCTGTCCTCCTATGAGGGAACCGAGCGGCGCTTTCAGAAAAAGGGAGAAGTAAACGGATTTACCATAATTGACGACTATGCACATCATCCCGAAGAGATCCGCGCGACCTTATCCACAGCACAAAATTATCCACATAACAAAATCTGGTGTATCTTCCAGCCTCATACTTATACAAGAACAAAAGCATTTTTAAAAGAATTTGCCGATGCTCTCTCTCTCTCTGACGAGATTGTGCTGGCGGACATTTACCCGGCAAGAGAGACAGATACGCTTGGAATCAGCTCTCTTGATCTTAAGGAAGAGCTCGCGCTTCTTGGCAAACATGCACATTACTTTTCTACGTTTGAGGAGATTGAAAATTTTATCTTAAAAAATTGTATCAACGGTGATTTGTTGATAACTATGGGGGCTGGAGACATTGTAAATGTTGGAGAAGCACTTCTTAAACAATAGTTATCCACATTATCCACATATTTATCAACAAAATTTGTTGACGAAGTATGTGGATTTTTTATTTACATAATATCCTGAGGATATGAATCATACCTTCCATATTTTCTGCTATTTTTATTCTATCGCATAATTATCATGTCAACCATTCTTATGTTATCCACATTATCCACAATTATTGTCAACAAATGAGGGAAGAAAATTGTCACTATTCATTTTCTTTTTTTTGTGCTATCATAAAGAAGATAACAATAGTCGGCAACCCTTTACCCCACGAAGAAAAGGATGTGACCTTATGAGCACCTTTACCCTAACCCATACTTCCCATACCTTTACTGAAGTCCCTAATTACTTTCTGGATCACTATATGCCGGGAGCAAATGGCGAATTCGTAAAGGTATATTTATGTCTTCTGCGCTCTGGGGACTCTCTCAGCGTCTCTCTGCTTGCCGACAGGCTTTCCTGCACCGAAAATGATATTATGCGTGCTCTGCGCTACTGGGAACAAGAAGGTCTCTTGCGCCTTGGCTTTGAAAAAACAGTTCTCAAAGAAGTCTCGCTCTTAGATGCATCGCCGTCAAGAGCCTCCGCTCCAAAGGAGACTTCTGCAGAAACCATATCAAAAGTTGCTGCTGACCAAGATCCATCTGCCCTGCAGTCCACTTCGCCGGAGCCTATGGTACTCTCCACTGTCAGTGAATATATTCCGCCTGAAAAGCCGCATTATACCACAGCGCAGATGAACCAATTTATCAAGCTTGACGATGTCAATCAAGCATTGTATGTCGCCCAGCGCTATCTTTGCAGGACACTTAATTCCACAGAGACCTCTACTATCCTATACTTTTATGATTCTCTTGGATTTCCTGCTGATCTGATCGAATACTTAATCGAGTACTGCGTCTCACGTGACAAAAAAAGCATGCGCTACATAGAAGCTGTCGCCCTGTCATGGGCAAAGCAGGGAATACATACTGTGGAAAAAGCAAAAGAGGTATCCACCTTCTACAACAAAAACTGCTTCGCTGTGATGAAGGCATTTGGTTTGTCCAATCGAAACCCTGCAAATGCAGAAGCAGGCTTTATCAAAAAGTGGACTGGCTCTATGGGATTTTCCTTAGATATTATTCTTGAAGCGTGCCGACGCACCATTCAAGCCATTCATCAGCCCAGCTTTGAATATGCAGATTCCATCTTGACACACTGGCAGGAGAAGGGAGTTCATCATCTCTCTGACATCCAGAGGGTTGACCAGCTTCGCCGAGATTCCAAGGAAGCCAAACCTGATAAAACAACTCGCACATCCAACAACCGATTTAATAATATGACACCCAGAAGCTACTTGTATGAGGATCTGGAAAAACAGCTCCTTGGCCGATAAGGAGGTACCCCGTGGCACTTAGAAATTCACAGTATGATTTGCTTATCCGCTCCTACAATCAAAAACAGCTCAAGCACAGACACGAGCTTAACCAGCGGACACAGAGGATCTATGAGCAGATTCCTCGCATTGAAGAGATCAGCCACGAAATTGCTTCCACCTCCGTGGCACAGGCAAAAGAGCTGCTTAAAGGAAATACATATGCTCTCACCAGCCTAAAGGAGCAGTTGGCTGATCTTGCTGAGGAACGTACCATCCTTTTGCTACGCCATGGTTATCCCAGCGATTATCTAACACTTCCATATGACTGCCCGGATTGTCATGACACCGGCTATATTGGCAATGAAAAATGTCACTGTTTTCGACAGGCTGCCATTGATATGCTGTACACTCAATCCAACTTAAAAGAGATCCTTGAGATAGAAAACTTTGACGCTTTTTCATTTGACTACTATGACAACACAGTGGAAAATTCTGTTACGGGAAAAACTGCATACGCCAATATGAAAGAAATCTACACCCGCTGCAAACAATATGTAGAGCTGTTTGGAAGCGGTGAAAATCTTCTATTCTATGGAGGCACAGGAGTGGGCAAGACTTTTTTGTCCAACTGTATCGCAAAAGAGCTGTTAAACGCTGCTTTTTCTGTTATTTATTTGACAGCCATTCAACTTTTTGATATTTTTTCCCACTATACCTTTGAAAATGGGGATGATGCCGGCGCAGAGGATGATACGCTTTCCCTTATTCTTAGCTGTGATCTGCTGATCATTGATGATTTGGGAACAGAGCTCAGCAATTCCTTTACTAACTCCAAGCTATTTTACTGCTTAAATGAGCGCTTTATGCAAAAAAAATCCATTCTGATCTCCACCAATTTGACGCTGGACAAGATTAATCAGGTATACTCTGAGCGTATTTTTTCTAGGCTTTCTAGCAATTTCACCCTCTTAAAGTTCTATGGGGAGGACATACGAATCAAAAAAAAGCTACAGCCAAAACGCTCTTGACAAAACGTATCATACAATGGTATAACGATCACAATTCTAAAAAAGGAGAATGTTATGACACGCGAAACAAAAAATTTTAACACAATTCCTGTAGGCCCTCTGGGAATCATTGCGCTTCCTAGCTGTAGAGAGCTGGGCGACAAAATCGATTCCTATATTGCGGCGTGGAGAGAACAAAGAGAGAATGAACACACGGCTACTCTTCCTTTTAATGGTTATCTAAAGGATTCTTATATGGTAGACGCGAAGATCTCAAGATTTGGCTCAGGCGAGGCAAAAGGCATAATTGGACAATCTGTCCGCGGTGATGATCTGTACATAATTACTGATGTCACCAACTATAGCCTGACCTATTCTCTGTGCGGATACACCAATCATATGTCACCCGATGACCATTTTCAGGATCTGAAGCGTGTCATCGCCGCCGTGGGAGGTAAAGCTCGGCGCATCACAGTAATTATGCCCTTTTTATATGAAAGTCGCCAGCATAAACGCACAGGCCGAGAATCCTTAGATTGTGCTCTAGCTCTTCAGGAGCTCACTAATATGGGGGTAGAAAATATTATTACCTTTGATGCACATGATCCTCGTGTGCAGAACGCGATCCCTCTCAAGGGCTTCGAGACTGTGACACCAGCCTATCAATATATCAAGGCTCTGCTGCGAGAGGAACCAGACATCCATATGGATTCCGAGCATATGATGATTATCAGCCCAGATGAGGGAGGAACCTCCCGCGCTGTCTACTACTCTAATGTGCTGGGATTGGATCTGGGCATGTTCTACAAGCGCCGTGACTATACTCAAGTTGTCAATGGCAGAAATCCCATCGTCGCCCATGAATTTCTGGGTGCCTCTGTGGAGGGCAAGGACTGCTTAATTATCGATGATATGATCTCCTCTGGGGAAAGTATGCTCGACGTAGCAGCAGAGCTTAAACGCAGAAAGGCAAGGAAGGTTTTTGCCGCCTCATCCTTCGGTCTATTTACAAACGGTCTTGATAAGTTTGACCAATACTATGAAGAAGGGCTGATTGACCGGGTTTTAACCACTAATCTTATCTACCAGACGCCAGAATTGCTGACAAAACCATATTATATCAATGTCGACATGAGCAAATACATTGCATTGATTATCGACACATTAAACCATGATGCCTCCATCAGTGAGCTATTAGACCCAGTGGGAAGAATCCACAATATTCTTAAAAAATATCATCAGCTATAAAACCATCTGTGTTCTTTATAAATATCTAGTATAATTGATTCAATCATCTAGACTGCCTGCTGCTGACATTGCTTACAATCTCAGCAGCAGGCAATTTTTTTCCATCTCTCTCAAAAATGTCTCTTCCCTGTGATGGCAGGTAAATACAACGATCTGCCTCTTCTGCTCTGCGAGCACGGACAGTGTATTCTTAAGTCGCTCATCATCATAGTACACAAAGGTTTCATCAAGAAGCAATGGAAATGTATAATATCCCATCACACAGTCTGCCGCAGCAATCCTCAGAGCTAGATATACTTGCTCCGCCGTTCCTCGGCTCAACTGATACAATGGTATCTTCCTTCCCTCCTCATAGAGAAAAAGCTCTTGATTCCCCTGAAAATATATTTTTTGATATCTTCCCTTTGTTATCTCAGAAAGAAGCTGTGACATATGGTCCATCATCTGCCCACTGATGGTACTTTGCATGGAAGCAGCTACCTTTTTTAGTGTCTGTTCAGCAAGGATCAGTGACTCAATCTGTTTATGCAGCTTTTGATTTTCCTCAAGCTGTCGTCTACACCCCTCCAAGCTGTTCTGATACATGGCGGCGCGCTCCCGCATCTGTTCCAACTTCCACTCAACTTTCCTGATCTGGTCAGACAACAGCCTTTCTCTCTTCTCTGCTTCCATAAATGCAAACGATGTTTTTGTCAATCTGTGACCCTTCCATGCAAAGAATCCTGATGTCAGTGCCAAGATCCCAAATATCCACACACCATCTCTCCAATCATTTAGTATATAACACAAAATCATTATAAAAAAGCTAACTATACTGATCCCCAGCTCCGTATACACCAGACGTTTTCTTTTATTGGAGTTCTCATATGCCTGCTTCTCTTTCTCAATCTCCTTGCGCATCTCCCGAAGCTCCGCCTGTGCCTTCTCTTTATGCATTGACTGCTGCAACAGCTCCTCCTCAATCGCGCAGAGCTCCCTCTCGGCGGATCTCACTGTTTCCTCAAGCTTGGGCTGATATTTTTTCATCAACTCTTTCTTCTCCGCAGCAAAAAATGCAAATGCCCTGCGAATATCCCACTCCGTGTCACCTGCTGACAGATAATTAGCTGCTGTATTCTGAAGCTCCTCCGTAAATGACTGCCCCGGCGCAGTCTTCATCTGTCCAACACAGAGTGTATTTGTAAAGCTGCTCTCCGTCATACCGTTAAGAAGCTGTCTTAGCTCTTCTTCCGACAGTTCCTCTCCTGTCGTCTCATTGATAATCTCTGTCTTTTTATGATTACGCCCAAAACAACGATATATCCGATATACGGCTCTTCCCTCCTGAAATCGCAGCATACCTTCATAGGAGGAGGGGTTCACCCAAGGCTCATATCTGCTGTATTCATCTGTTCTGGATGCCTTTCCTCTCTGTCTGTCCAGCCCAAAAAGAATCGCGCGGACGGCCGCGTGAATGGTACTTTTTCCCGTCTCATTATCCCCATACACTACATTCATGCCATCCTGAAAGGATAACTTTACATTATGGAGCTTTCCAAAATTCGTTATCTCAACCTCCCGAATTACCATATAGATTCCTCCAAAATACCCCAGAAGCCCTGTGGTACTACATTCCTACTTGTTCCTATTCTCCATAGGTTAATGCACGTATTCCATAATGAAGTGCCTGCTCCTCCGTCTCACTGAGCTCCTGCTTCACAAGAAACTCCTTCATATACCAGCCAAGCACATTATTCTTATTTGCCAGATATAACTTTTCCAGATCATAATCTGGCTGTGTCCGGTCATCAAAACTACATATATTTCCTGATATTATAAGCTCATCTGCCGGAAATTGAATGACTTGATCACGCTTCCCCCTCAAAGTGAGGCAATACATATTCTGTGTGCCCTTCTTGCGTATCTCTTCCTGTATCCGCCCTCTCACTGAATAGATGGTATCCTCTGGCATCACAGCAATCTCAAGTGGAAGGTAGATCCTTTTTGCGAATGGAACAAATTCCATACAGACATTTCCCTTCTGAATCACACCTTCATAGAAGCCCTTGGCCCCAGTATCCGTTCTATCTATCGGCTCTAAGCAGCCTGCCTGCACAATTCTATTCTTCACAAGCTCTCCGCCCATATGAATATGTCCAAGAGCAATATAGTCAAATCCGCTCGCCCGAAGCTTTGTCAGATCATATGGGCGATGCTTTCCCTCACCGCCATGCCCTAATAGTATATTCACTCGCCTCTTATCTGCCACTGGAATATTGTCATAAATATGCTCTGCATCCTCCTTCGCGTGATAGCTCGCGCCATATACTGACAAATTCCATTCATCCACATCGATTCTCTCTATGCTGGAGGATTTAATAAAGCTAACATTACTGCACCACGGAAAGCTTAGATAATAAGAATCCTGTTTTATATAATCATGGTTGCCCGCTATCAGAAAAACCCGCGTTCTCTTTAAATTAGAAAAGAGGTAATTTACCTCCTTAAGTTCCCTAAGCAGAGGCTGCCTGTGAAAGAGATCACCTGCAATGAAAAGTACATCCGTCTGTGAACGAATCACATAAGTAATCAATCGCTCTAGCGTCTCCCAAACCTCTTTCCCACGCTCCTTCGCCCAAGCAAACTCCTTCTCTGGCTCTGCCCCCAGATGTAGATCTGCTGTGTGTATCACTCTCATAGATTCCCTCCTCCCCGCCGCAGCTGCAGCATAAAAATAACTATTTCCCTCATAATGAATCCGCCAATATTTCTCATTGTAATATACGGTCTGTGCTTAGTCAAGCGATATAAAACAGACAATCTTATAAGAATTTCGCATATTTCGATCCACTGTTCCTTATGTACAAAAAGCAGTACTTTACTCAAAAAATCGCAAGAAGCTCCGTTGTTTTCCTATTTTTTCAATGTTATACTATTATTGGTTGATGCAGTTTTCTGCAAATTTTAAACCGGAACGGGAGATAATTATGATATTAGAATCGTTTTTTTCTGTCAATCATATGTTAAAGCCTTTTCAGAAAATCGGAGATATACCAGACTCTCGAACCGTATTCCGAAACTTTTTCCAGATTGCGTGGCCGTCTGCCATAGAATCCACTTTGGTGGGGTTGGTGGGCGCAATTGACACCATGATGGTAGGCGGGATCGGCACAGAGGCGATCGCCGCTGTCGGTATCACCAATCAGCCAAAATTTATCCTGCTTGCCGCCATCAATTCTCTCAACGTCGGCGTCACTGCTATTGTGGCAAGGAGAAAGGGTGAAAACAATCAAGAAAGTGCTAATAGCTGCCTTCGGCAGTGTCTCCTTATCTGCGCCTTTCTTTCACTTTTTATGGCTGTAATGGGCTTTCTTTTCGCCTCAGAAATACTAATTTTTGCTGGTGCCGCTGAGGATTATCTGGATTATGCAATATCCTATTTCCGCATCCTAATGGTCAGCATCTTCTTTCAAGCCATCAACCTGACTGTAAACGCGGCGCAGCGTGGAGCCGGCAATACCAAGATCTCCATGCGCACAAATGTCACTGGAAATATTGTCAATGTGATCTTTAATTATCTGCTTATCAACGGCATAGGCTTTTTTCCCAAACTCGGTGTACAGGGCGCAGCGATCGCAACTGTGCTCGGCGCATTTGTAGCATGCAGCATGTCCATCGCCACCCTATTAAAAAGCCATGCATTTTTAAGTTTTCATTCTGAAGGCACATGGAAGCTACAAAAACCTCTGCTGCTTCTGTTAGTCAGCATTAGCGGCAGTGCTCTAGTAGAGCAAGTCTTTATGCGCATCGGCTTTTTTACATACGCAAAACTTGTCGCCACACTTGGAACTACGGCATATGCCACTCATCTAATCTGCATGAATATCCTAAGTTTGTCCTTTAACTTTGCAGATGGCTTTGGTGTGGCTGCCTCCTCCCTAGTAGGGCAAAGCCTTGGAGCAAAACGCTCTGATATGGCAATTCTCTATGTCAAGGCAGGACAGAGAATTGTATTCTGCATCTCGGCCATGTTATGTGTATTTTTTATTTTCAGCAGATATTTTCTAGTTTCTCTTTTTAGCAAGGAAACCGAGGTTATAGAGCTTGGTTCCATTATTGTACTATTTATCGCGGCCATCACATGGCTGCAGACCTCTCAGGTGGTAGTATCTGGCTCATTAAGAGGGGCAGGAGATACGAAATTTGTAGCTTTAAGCTCACTTATCAGCATTACCTTTTTCCGCCCATTCCTTGCATGGCTGTTCTGTTATCCGCTTGGATTTGGATTGCTTGGAGCATGGTTCTCTCTATTTATGGATCAAGGAATTCGACTGGCACTGAATTTTTGGCGTTTCTCCACCGGAAAATGGACGTCCATAAAAGTATAAATAAACAGATGTGGAAGGATTTGTACCACCTTTTGTTGTTACTCTGTAATGAAAGAAGAAAAATCTTTCCATATCTATACCATATATGCAATTATATTTTCCTAATGTATACTTATGTTGGAGGGAGATATATAGAATTGGATTGAAGAAAACCCAGCAAGCGATGTTCTTTTTATTGTGAAGAGAACCTGAATTTTGATTTTAGAACTGCTAAACGTCACGATTCTCTCTTCTGTATTGTAGTTGATCCTTTTATATTCTTATCTTAAATTTCTGTAAGTCTTTGCTCCCACCATCACCTGATCAGCAGGAGCAAAGCTACTATATTTATAATTCGCAATTACCTACCGTTCTTGGAAAAGGTACCACATCGCGGATATTGCCCATTCCCGTCAGATACATCACACATCTCTCGAATCCAAGCCCAAAGCCTGCATGACGTGTGGAGCCGTACTTGCGCAGATCCAGATAGAATTGATAATCCTCTGGATTCAACGCAAGCTCCTCCATTCTAGCCAAAAGCTTGTCATAATCATCCTCTCTCTGACTTCCGCCAATTATCTCCCCAATTCCGGGAACAAGGCAGTCCATCGCCGCCACAGTTTTACCATCCTCATTTAGCTTCATATAAAATGCTTTGATCTCCTTTGGATAGTCTGTCACAAACACTGGGCGCTTAAATATCTTCTCGGTCAGATACCGCTCATGCTCGGTCTGCAAATCACAGCCCCATGATACTTTATAGTCAAATTCATCATTATGTTCTTTTAGAAGGTCGATCGCTTCCGTGTAAGTGACATGTCCAAATTCTGAATTAAGCACACCTTCCAAACGCTCTATCAGCCCCTTGTCCACAAATTGATTAAAGAACGCCATCTCCTCTGGCGCCTTCTCCATCACATAGCGGATAATATATTTTAACATGCCCTCGGCTAACATCATATCATCCTTTAAATCTGCAAATGCGATCTCTGGCTCTATCATCCAAAATTCTGCTGCATGACGTGTCGTGTTGGAATTTTCTGCGCGGAACGTAGGTCCAAAGGTATAAATATTGCGAAATGCCATCGCATAAGTTTCTCCATTAAGCTGTCCGCTCACAGTCAGATTCGTAGGCTTATGAAAGAAATCCTGTGCATAATCCACCTCACCGCTCTCCGTCTTGTCGATATCTTTCAGATTCAGTGTTGTCACCTGAAACATTTCCCCGGCACCCTCACAATCACTTCCAGTAATAATCGGCGTGTGCACATATACAAAATCTCTCTCCTGAAAATATTGGTGAATTGCATAGGCAATCAAGGAGCGTACACGGAAAACTGCCTGAAAAGTATTCGTTCTTGGTCTGAGATGCGAGATTGTTCTCAGATACTCAAAACTGTGCCGCTTCTTCTGAAGGGGATAATCTGGCGCTGAAGCTCCTTCTATTGTCACCTCATCTGCCTGTATCTCAAAGGGCTGCTTTGCCTCTGGTGTCGCTACCAGTGTACCAGTGACAATCACCGCTGCACCGACATTAAGCTTGGAGATCTCTGCAAAATTATCCATTGTATCATGATATACAACCTGAAGTGTCTCGAAAAATGTCCCATCGTTCAAAACCAAAAATCCAAAAGTCTTTGAATCACGGACACTGCGAAGCCATCCTCCTACAGAGATCTTCTTTCCGAGATATTCCTCCCTATTTCTATATAGCTCTCTTACTGTCACTAATTCCATGTCTGAGTTACCTTTCTTCTTTACAAAATTGCTTTTACTGCTTCTGCCATTTTATCACATTTACAGTCTCTCAAGAAATACTCTTTAAAATTCTTTCCGCTCACTGCACCTTTCACTAATTCCTGATCAAGATTCTTGAGGATTGTCACCATATCAACATGTGTCACCTTCTTTACCTCATCAAGAATCTTCTTATTTCTCTGCTCTGGCACCACTCTCTCCTTCGGATAACCACCGCCGCCCGGCGCACAAAATAACTTCTCAAAGATATATTGCAGATTCAGCTCACCGCCCCATCCAAAATTCTCTGCAAACGGAAGCGCGATTGCATTTCCATCATTAACCTGTGAAAATAAATACGCATCCAACGGAGATTCAATATGTCCGCAAAGAACATTCGGAAATGAGTTGCAAGCCAACATAGCGCCCTCACCTGTACCGCAGCCCGTAATCACAAAATCTGCCGCGCCGGAATTTAAAAGAATCCCTGTCAGGATACCTATCTGAACGTAAGTGAGCTGTGCCTCATCCTCCGCACTGTACATGCCATAATTTACAACCTCATGTCCCATTGGCTCCACAACACTCTTCAGTGTATTGTAAATTAACTCATTCTTTGCCGCCTGACTGTTCTCGTTCAGTAATGCTATTCTCATATGCTCATTTCTCCTATTCTGTTATTTTCCGCAAGATCGCGGATTTCTATTCTAACTATAAGGCACCTGTCTGCTTTTGTCAACCTGTCTGCTCGGAATATAGTATAAGAAGAACTAGCTGCCTTAGTGATAATTCTGTTGCATGGAGCAATACCAAAAGAATGGCACAGCCACTTGGCTATGCCATTCTTCTTATTTATTGAATCCAGACTCCATCTGCACCCACCTGATATCCATCTGGTGTTGTCTCAGACACTGCCATCTCTCCATTCTGCTTTAGATAATACCATTTATTATTATCCTGAAGCCATCCGGTCTTCATGCTTCCATCTTCATTCAGGAAATACCATTTATCCTTATTTAAAATCCATCCTATCTGCATGGAACCATCTGCATTGAGATAATACCACTGCTCTTTGTAGAATATCCAATCTACCGCCATATTTCCACCAGCGTTAAGATAATACCACTTGCCATCGACTGCCACCCACTCTGCATCTGCCATGGTGCCATCCTCTTTGCAGAAATACCAGATATCATTCGTTTTGATCCATCCAGTCTGACGATATCCCTTCTGATCAAAGTAATACCACTTATTCTGGATCTTTTCCCACTTATTAACAGGATATCCGCCATTGCTGTAGCGATACCACCAACCTGCGGAATTCTTTACCCAGCCAGATGATACTGTGGAGGAAGAACTATCGTCATCATAATCAACGCTTGGTCTTTCCGGTTTTACAATTGGTTTCTCTGGTTGATCCGGCTCAGGATCAGGAGTGGTACTCTTTCCTGATACAAAGGAGAATATACTAAAACTATTCACGCGGAATGTAACAGTTCTGTCATTTAACACATAGGTTTCAAATCCTACTGTGCTTCCCTTCTTCATTGTCTGTCTCAATTCGCCCTCATTTGAATAGTGCTTGATCTGCATATCCTCAGTTTCCACACCATCCGGCAGCGTAATGCTGATTATAATCGGTGCTTTCAACTCTTTCAGTTCGGTGTTGACCTTTAACTCTGCCTTAAATTCAATCTGAGCATTTGCCGGCTCTTTTGTTGGCTTTTGTTGAACAATCTCCAGTGATACAATACCATATTCAGCTCCTGATGCGGTCAATGCACCCTTTGCTGTGATATTATCACTTGACAATACCTTATCTTTCTCTACATCTGCAGGAGCATCCACATCTACCACTAATTTCAAGTTATGTGCCTGACCATACAATGCATCCAGCTTCTCAAGAACAGCTTCAGGAAGCTCATTCTTCTCTTCCTCTGTCATTTCTGCTATCTTAGTCGCTGCGGTATCAATATTTGTCTTATCATTTGGATTAAGCTTGCTGCCTACTTCAGGAAGTGCTTCTACTATCTTCTCCACCTTCTCTGCTTCTGTCATGGAAGTGGAAGAACCTTCTACCATCTTGCGCACAATCACTGCACAGACACGTGACAGATTTCCTGATGTAAACTGCATAGTAAGCTGCCCATCCTTAACAGTAATTACTTCAAATCTTCCTACCTCATAGGTAGATGCATCATTATGTACAGAGAAATCCTTACCCTCTACATTTACCTTAATTGTACTGCTGTCTGTAGAGCCAGAGATCATCTCTACAATATAATCACCATTTTCCACATCAACTACAAATGTATTAGAAGTGGTCGCGTCTGATGGAATAATTAAATCTGTATAGACATTCTTAGGATAGAATCCTTCTTGTGTATACTCCTGTCTACGTCCAATCATCTTTGCGGCTTTGTCTAAGAAACCATAACCGCGAGCTGCTGTATAATGAATATCCAGCTCTTCTGCTGTCTTTGAGCCACCACGCTCTACCTGAACACCTATCCAGCCATCCTCAATCAAAGAATTTGACTCCGTAGTACCAAAATCAAATCTCTTTACAATCGGATAGTCAATCTTCACATCAATTTCAGCAAAACCTGCATAATTCTCAACAGTACCATATACTGTGACAATACCAATCTGAGATGTATCTACACTTCCCCATTCTACTGCTACTGCTTCTGTCCTGCCATCCTTTGCAAAAGTAGCCATCACAGTTGCCGGAAGCTTACCTGTCGCATCACTGTCAAATTCAAGTTCTACTTGTGCTGGTTTTTCCACCGATACAACATAATCATCTGCCACATGCACCACTAACGTAACAGTTGCCGCCTCTTTATAAGAGCTTGTGCAATCTCCAGTAATCTCATAGATTCCGGGAGTATTTACCTGATACGTCTTATTCCAAGTAACAGCCACATTCTGCACAGTATTATTATACATACGAAGTGTCACTTCACTTGGAAGTGTTGGCTCAACTCCTGTCAAAGTATAAACATCCAATAATTCCTCAATAGCAACAATCTTATTTGCCAGCACTGTCACCTTTACAGGAACTTTTTCCTCATGTCCATAGATAGTGCCGTAGACAATTTTCTCTCCAACCTCATGAATATCAAATGTACTATAATCCCATGTAATATCTACATTCTGCTCTTTGCCATCGACATCTGTCACGAGCACTGTTGCAGGAAATCTGCTCTCATAATCTTCGGTATCTTGAACAATTGTAATTGGATCAGGATTCTGTACACCTGCTGCTGCAACAGAGGTCTTTGTAGCAAATGGAAGAGACATATAGAAAATCTTTCCATCCACAACAGCCTCAACTTTATAAGAATACTCTGTGTTCGAAGTCAATCCAGTATCTGTAAATTCCAGTGTACTTCCATCTACCTCGCCAACCAGAACATACTCAGAGGAAGCTGTATCAATACCTGCCGCCACACGATAAATACGATAGCCACCGATGCTATGTCCATATTTTCCATCACTGGCTGCTTCCCAATGAATCGTAGCTGTGTCTGTTGTTCTGTCTGCGTCTGTAATAACAGCAGAGTGCAAACCATTACTCAACAGATAGGTTACATTAGCAGGCTGATTATAAGCAACATTCTGCCATGCCACACCTTCTCTGTATGCTCTGTCCTCCAACAAACATGGGAAACTATACTCTGTCTCAATTGTAGTGCTGTAGATTCGAATCTTATTCTGATCTGCAGAATCGCGTACTATAAATTCCTCGCGCCAGTCACCATAAATATCTGCAACCAGACCTGCATTTGCCTTCGTACCATTATTTAACTGTGTTCCATCTGCCTGAACCAATACTTCCTGAACCAGCTCATCATAATTCCACTTCTGAACCTGAGGAACCAAGTCCTTGGAGTTATTGGAATCAAACATTTCAGTCAGCAGATCACCATCCCAGAAAATAGTGAAGTTCTGGCTTGGCTTTGCCTCATAAATAATATTGCCATCTACATCATGTGTATGTGTGTCAAGAGAGTGCCACATCTCTGCACCCAGATATCTTGGATCGATATCGCCAGCGACACCTCGACCGGTATCTCCGCCAGTCTCCTCAAACCATAATATCTCACCAGTTGCAGGATCATAAACACCTGCTCCCCAGTGCTCCTCATTTACCTTATAAACCTCCAGCTTGCCGTCACCATTCCAGTCACTGACATGCATGGCATCTCCATGTCCCCAATGTGTATTCGCCATAGGAACACCATTGTGATCCACCACCAAACCAGCAAATACAACTTCATCATAACCATCATTGTCTACATCATTAATAGATAATCCATGATTTCCCTGTCCTGCATACTCGCTTCGATCAGGTGCATCAAACGTCCACTGCATTACCAGTTTTCCATCTGTCAATTTCCAAGCTGTGATCGCTGTTCTATCATAGTAACCACGTGTAAAGATCGCTGCCGCACAGCCGCCGTCAACATAACCTGTTCCTGACAGGAAACGATCTGCACGGTTTGCATATCCATCATTTGCTTCTGCAAGACTAGATCCCTTGTAACCCCAATGAGAGGTATCCCATGTCTGTGTCTTCTCATCATATGGTCCACGGAATGGAACATAGTTTGCACTATCAATAATTTCACCTGTCTCACCGTCAAAGGCTGTCAGGTATTCATCACCTAATACAATTCTTCCTGTTCGTTTTGCTGTATGTTTTCTAAAATCATATTCTGCCGGTGTACCTGCTTTGCTGATATCCAGCGAAGCCATACTAACTGCGCCAACATGACCTGTCTCATTCAGATTCCGATCATAGGTTGTTGAGCCATCAGCCGTTTTGCAGATAAGCTCTGCTTTTCCGTCACCGTCAAAATCCCATACTTGGAATTGTGTATAATGCGCCCCAGAACGAATATTTAAGCCCAGATCAATTCTCCACATCAATGTAGCTTTTCCAGTTGCTATATCAATATCATATGCATCTAATATTGTGGTTCCAGTATAGCCATCCTGTGAATTGTCTTTTGCATTATCAGGATACCATTTCACAATTAATTCAAGTTCGCCATCACCGTCCAAATCACCGACGGACATATCATTGGATGTAAAAGAAGTAACACTGCCGTCTGGCATTGTCTGATCTGCCGGAGCCTGAAGCGTAAACTCTTGATACTCTCTTGCCCATGCTACAGTGCTCTCTCCGCCTGTGGAAACTCCCTCACTGGCTGTCAGTGTATAGTTGTCTCCCGCCTTGCCAGCAAGATCCATATAATTTGTCTTTGGACCAGTGTAAACAGTCTCCCCATTTCTTTTCAATGTAAAAGTAATCTGAGAAGAATCTGCCTCATACAATCTCCAGCTAACCAAAACACCTGTTTCTGCCTTTACTGCCACCAATGCACGGTCACTGTAATTTTCCGCTGGAACTGCAGCACCTGACTCTGGACTTCCAGCAATTGTATTTGTCACCGTCTCAGAAGGATCAGAAACTTCAATAGTAGAACCATCTCTGGAACCTACTGCTATTACATAATACTCATAAATCTTGTCCGTCAATACGGGATCGGTAAATGAGGTATCCTCTGTCATACCAATCTGAAAAAATGTATTGTTATAAGTATCACTATGTTCATCATCCCCGCTCGGTGCATGACGGAATATAGTATAATGATCCGCTTCTGCCACTACATCCCATGTAAGCTCTACAGATGTAGCTGTAGAAGAAACTCTTACATTCTGAGGGATCGGGAAGGCACCCGCCTCAGAAGTCTTGATAATAAGACCATTCAGCATATTTCTGCCCGCAGAACCAGTTGAGGAGACAATTATGGGACCTGCCTCAGTTAAAGTTACTGTGGTAGACTTTAAAAGCTCCTTTTCATTATTTGGCTTTGCAGTTGCTGCTGTACCCAGATCCTTACCATTCACTTTAATAGATGGTGTATGACCCTCTCCACCAAGTCCAGCATATACACTTACATCATATGTACCAGCCGGAACATCTACCTGAAATTCCAAACCGTCTGCATCTGTTGTATAAGTATAATCTTTAATCACTTCAAAGATTTTCTCATCTGTAGGTGCCAAAGCACTTCCTATATTCGTACCTTTATCATTCATAAAGGTTACTTTTTTCGTAAAGCCATAACCTGCATCTGCACTGTACATCTGATTTGTAATACAAGTAAAGCCTTCTACTGTACTTTTATTGCCAAAATCAAATTTCAATACTATAGGCTCAGAATTACTCTTCCATACAGCATACAGCGTTACTTTCGCCGTATCTGGATTTGCATCAGTCTCTACTACTTTATAAGAAGAAAGGGCATTTTCTGCGTCTTTTTCTAACGCCCAACCTTCAAAACGATATCCTTCTTTTACCAATCCAGAACCACTTTTCAGTGAAACAATGGATCCCACTTTATAAGAATTTGTATCTGTAATAGTTCCTGTTCCACCATTTGCATCATAAATGATCGTATATGCTTTTGTCCATATTGGATAAAGTTTTATTACTTTATTCTCATCTGCGTCAGAAGCTGAAACAGTATATGATGTAAGTTTCTCTGTACTATTTTTTATCAAAGTCCATCCATCAAACAAATATCCTTCTTTTTTGATATCTGCCCCATCTTTCAGCGTCACAGTATTTGTTTCTAAATACTTATTACTGTCTGTTGGGACTGTACCACTCTCTCCTGCTTCCTCATCTATAATATATTCTATAGTATATTCTGTCTTGTCTGCCCAAATCGCATACAAAGTGATAGTATTATTAGCCCCTACTGTTGCTTTACTAATTTCTACCTCTGTTACTGGTGTTAAAGCATTGGCCTCCAATCCCCATCCCGTACATATCTTTGTAGCAGTCTCAATGCCATCCACAGATTCTAATACCACTTTCCTTGCTGGTATATTGAGCGCATATGTTTGATTATCGGTTGGGACTTGAACAGCCTCTCCATTAGCATCATATACTAAAGATATCATATCCTCTGAGGAAATTTGTCCCTCAATTACTACAGCACTAAGATATGCTAAACCATCTTTATCCGAATTTGTAGCAACAATCTCAATTGTTCCTGCACTACTCATTGATACATTTTTTTCTCTACATATTCCTGTTGGAGTTAAAACTGTATCTGCAGTATAACCCTCACATTCCTCTCCATTAATACTGATTATATTACCCTTATAAGCACTATTCGAAAAAATTGCTGCTGCATATACTTTTACTATATATTCACCTTTTGGGACGTCTACTTTAAATTTCATACTACCCGCAGCTCTTGCAGCATCTTTACATACCGTCACTAAATCCTCTTCAGAGCCATCAGCGTTTGTAATTTCTATATTTTTTATCTTTCCCGTTGTATATTCGCTTGCCTCATAACCAAATCCTCGATCAGCAGAATACGCATCATCTTTCGTAACCATATAGTAACTTGTTTTCGCATTATTATCGGTACCAATATCAAACTTCAATGATATATTTGTTCCTGCCTTTATAGAAAATGGCGTTCCCGATACTGCTTTTGTTGGTAAACCTGTTGCCCCAAATTCATCTCCGGGAGTGCTTCCTATACTCGGAATACCCCCCCCCCGGCGCCTCATCCGCACTAAGCTGCAACATGGATGAGGAACTAAAAAGCATTGCCGCAGATAATACAACTGACAATACTTTTTTCATTGCTTTTCCACAATGCATATGTTTCCCTCCTTTTCATTGAAAACCTACAGGAATATTCTTCCTGAATAATCAATTTTATACATATCGTACCACTTTCACACCCATAATGCAATAATCATTATATTGATTGCTCATACTTTCTATATGAGTATCACTATTTTTGTGCATATTTCCCAAATATTTGCTAAAATCCCTTATTCATTATTCAGAATATTCTATATTTTATTAATATTATATTTAATTCAAAATATTTTACTTATATAGCAAATATACATTATACCATCTTTTTCATTGTCATTATCGACTTATTAAATAATTATTTTTTCATTCACTCTACTATCATAGCCAACCGCAACAATTACCACCTGTATCCAATTAACTTCCTTATCTATTCGCCAATCAAACAAATCGAATAAAGAACAACTTTCCTCTACTCGCCGCGCATCCCGTGCCACTGCTGACTTAATGGCATATTTCCATTGTATGGAATGTACAATCGAGCAGAGGAACAATCATTTTCCTGCTCGCAGTGCAAAGCGTATGCAGATTTCACCGCCAATTTCCCTATCCGCCCCTGCACATAAATAAAGGAAGGAACTACACCAGCTCCTTCCCTTTTTCTTACTTAAAACAAGTACTTATATTTAACGCACGACCTCTCGTTTTTTGAAAAAATTAATACTGCTGCTCTGTTGGCTGTGTTGCCTCTGTCGCCTCTGTTGTCTCTGGTTTTTCCTCTGCTGCTGGCTGTGTTTGTTTTGCATCAGCAGAAGGAATGGTCAACACCGCTGCTAAAAATGCAAGAGCAAGTCCCTGACCCCAACCTTGAATCCAGCCCTTTGGCACCTTTCTGTAGCCTTCTCTATCCTTCATAACAGCCGTGCCGCCTGATACATTCAACACACGTCCGTCGTCAGTGATATTGTCAAGAATTCCCTTCAATGCCTTCTGTACATACTTTGAATGAAGAGGATTCTTATTGTCAATCATAGCTGCCGCAATACCTGCAGAAGCCGACACCTCCTCATAAGAGTCTGAATCGTCAAGAATTGTTCTCCACAGACCATTCTCTGTCTGTAAAAGCTTGATTGCTGCCAGTTGATCACGAACAGAGCACTCAACATCCATACATGGCGGATACAGATACCAATCATTAAGCTGCTTCTTTACCTGAGACATGGTATACGCTGCCCAAGCATTTGCTCTGCCCCAATAAAATCCTGACATATGATCCTTATTAATATTGTTATAGCCATGATACCACAAGCTGGATCTCTCATCCTGAAGATAATGGATATGCCAATAATATTGATTCAACGCATCATTGATAATATCCTGATCCTGAAGCTTTGCACCTACTCTCAACAAAAAGAAAGCAGCCATAAATAAAGTGTCCGCCCATGCCTGCTCTGGAAAATCATTTTTGGCAGAAACAGTGTGCTGCAGAACATTATCACCAAAACGAAGTGCTCTGTTGCGCAGATAATCTACCTTGCTCATAACCAAATTCCAGTACTTCTGATCTCCGATCGCATCATAAAGAGTAATCATGGCATGTCCCATAGCACATGCATTTACATTCCACTCAGGAAGCCCCATCTCCAGATATTCCTCTGTCCAGTTGATCAACATATCCAGATATTCTGTGTTCCCAGTTGCCTCATACGCCTGTGACACACCATAATAAGCCACTCCACATGGCCAATCCCACACCAAATCCATCGTCATAGTCTTTCTGACAACTTTATCCATCACATCCAAAATCTGCTGCTTATCATAGGTTAATTTTAACATAGCACCCTCCTATCTCTTTTTCTTCTATTATATCCTCTGTGCACGAGAAACGCAATCTACTTTCTAATAATTTTTTGCCTAAACTATACTTATCCAACAAGGTATCATAAAGAACTAGGGTAAATCGAGTAGGAGACTAACCATTAGTTGATTAGCCGTCCTCTCACACCATATTGCGTGTCCAGATTGATACAATTGAAGTGCTATACTAAGGTTGTAACGGGAGTGGCTAATGAGATATAATTATAA
>CAJUOO010000019.1 GCA_910588535.1 uncultured Lachnospiraceae bacterium
TAGACGATGAAGCAAGAAAGGAAGTAGTGGAAACGATACAGTTCAAATTACAGTACCACAAAGACAAAGAGCGGGCAGAACAAGTAAAGCAAATAAAAGGTTGGTAAAAGAAAACTCCGATGAAGATAGTACCAAATTTCATCGGAGTTTTTTTATATTTCGTATTAACATGTATATTCACATAAACCTTCAAAACATAACCTTTATTTACTGTTTCCTCCAATACGTCCATTTCTCTGCCGGTTTGTAACCAATAGCCTTATAGAAATCATTAAATCCTCCTGTCATATGTGTTGCACCCAATGCTTTTGTCTTTCGATACAATTCAGACAGCGCCGCCGAAGCAAGTCCTCTATGACGATATTCTGGAATTGTGCAAAGCGGTTCCATATAAGCCAGTTTATTTTCGGGAGTCCACCACATTCCTGCATAACATACATATTCTCCCTTTTCATCAGCAATGATAACTGCCAGATCCATAGTTGCATGTGGCGCTACTTCTAATAAATAATTATTCTGCTCGTATTGGTGATTCCATAAGCCCTCATTTTGTTCATGATCAAACCCTTTCCAACAGCATTTATTTATCTTGTTCATATCATACTCGTCGGAACTAACGAAATGAAATCCCTCCGGCAAAGAATAATCCAATACGTCATCAAAATCAAACTGCATATCCCAGCCTTCTGATTTTTGACAATATCCTGCCTGTTTTGCAGCATTCATCAAGGCATCCTGTCCACCAAAAAGTATCAATTGTATTTCCCCTCCTACAGACATATGTGCATCAGCATATGCAATCATTTCTGATGCCAATTCCTCATATCCGGGTTTTAAACTAAAATAGATATCCGTCATAGGACTTTCGTAAAAGCAAAATGCAACAATCTTACCGTCATCCTCCCAAATACAATTTTTATAAGAATAAGTAATATCCATCCAATATGCAAAAGATGAAAAAGCATATTCAAAAAATGGGGCAGGCACACCGTTTCTCCAATCACGTTCATAAATATCCAACATGAACTGATAGATTTTACCGCAATCTACCAGTACACTAAATTGTCTTGTTGTTATATGTTTCATTTTTATCTCCTTTCGCATGAACTTTAGTCCATGAAGTTATTGTAATAAAGTTAACGCTGTCAAACAAGTAGCAAGAACAGTTATAATTAATATGGAAACAAAGAAGACGCCTGCCATTTATGCAAGCGCCTTAAAATTATTTATATATTATTTTTTTAATTGTGCTATATGCCAGTCCATATTGCTCGGATAATACATCTATCGAATAACCTTCATGAAACCGTTTTTGTATATCTTTATTTCGCTCCTGATAAAATGTACGAGCACCGCTCATTGCTCCCCACTCTTTCTTTGTCGAAACTTTCGGAACATAAAGCACACTCCCCTCAATGTAGGTCTGAAGCTCTTTTAATAACTGTTTTGGCAATATTTCCGCTGCGTTTATATATTTCATATCTGCCACTCCTTATTTATACATTCATAAATAAAGTGCAGAAACAGCAGAACATATAGTGTTATTTGCCCATACAGAATTCTATATGCCTGCTATTCTGCATGGGCAAAAGTGTTTTTGACCCCATTTTTATATAATGCACGCATTTTTCGCCACATAGTCTTCCCCTATCTTTCTATTTTTAATTAGTGAAATTAGCCTATTCTTTCCACCACTATCTCATTAACCAGTCAAATATTAATTTTATGGCACCGTTTTGGCACCACCTACAATATTTTCACTGTCATAATTTTTCAAAAAGGGCTTTCCGATTTCTCGGAAAGCCCCATAAAATCTAGCTCCTTACTGATTACTCAATAATAGAAGCAACCTTACCAGATCCTACTGTTCTACCACCCTCACGGATAGCGAATCCAAGTCCCTGCTCCATAGCGATTGGATGAATCAACTCAATTGTCATCTCTACATTATCGCCCGGCATGCACATCTCTGTACCTGCTGGCAGATTACAAACACCTGTAACGTCTGTTGTTCTGAAATAGAACTGAGGTCTGTAGTTATTGAAGAAAGGTGTATGACGTCCACCCTCATCCTTTGTCAGTACATATACCTGAGCTGTAAACTTCTTATGGCAGGTAATAGAACCCGGCTTACAGATAACCTGTCCTCTTTCGATATCTGTTCTCTGAACACCACGAAGCAGAGCACCGATATTATCACCAGCCTGTGCCTCATCCAGCAATTTACGGAACATCTCAATACCAGTTACAACTGTCTTGCGGTTCTCTTCTCTAATACCAACGATCTCAACCTCATCATTCAGATGAAGAACACCACGCTCAACTCTACCTGTAGCAACAGTACCACGACCTGTGATAGTGAATACATCCTCCACTGGCATCAGGAAAGGCTTGTCAGTAGCACGCTGAGGATCAGGAATATACTCGTCTACAGTAGACATCAGCTCCATGATCTTGTCGCCCCACTCACCGTTCGGATCTTCCAGAGCCTTCAAAGCAGAACCTTTGATAATAGGGCAATCTGTGAAACCATACTCCTCAAGCTGCTCTGTGATCTCCATCTCTACCAGCTCAAGCAGCTCCTCGTCATCAACTGCATCACACTTGTTCATAAATACTACAATGTAAGGAACACCTACCTGACGGGACAGAAGGATATGCTCTTTTGTCTGAGCCATAACACCATCTGTAGCTGCCACTACAAGGATAGCACCATCCATCTGTGCAGCACCAGTGATCATGTTCTTTACATAGTCAGCATGGCCGGGGCAGTCAACGTGTGCATAATGTCTTTTATCTGTCTCATACTCAACATGAGCAGTAGAGATGGTAATACCTCTTTCTCTCTCCTCTGGAGCCTTGTCGATATTCTCGAAATCAGTAGCAACGTTTCCTGCAACTCTCTCAGCAAGTACCTTTGTAATAGCTGCTGTAAGTGTTGTCTTACCATGGTCTACATGACCAATGGTTCCAATATTACAATGTTGTTTGTTTCTCTCAAACTTAGCTTTAGCCATTTTTAAACGTCCTCCTTAAAAATAATATGCTCTCTTTGAGCTACTATAGGCTGATTCTAATTATATTTCATTTTACCATGAATTTCAAGTAAAATTTATTTTGTCTTTGCCGCAAGCACCTTTTCTTGTACATTCTTCGGCACCTGCTCATACTTCTCAAAGAACATGGAATAATTTCCGCGTCCCTGTGTCTTAGAACGCAAGTCTGTGGAATAGCCAAACATCTCTGACAGCGGAACAAACGCACGAACCAGCTTGCCGCCTCCAATATCATCCATGCCTTCAATACGTCCACGACGAGAATTCAAGTCACCGATAACATCTCCCATATAATCCTCTGGCATAGTTACTTCAACCTTCATAATCGGCTCAAGTAATACCGGACTTGCCTTCTGCATAGCTTCCTTAAATGCAAGAGATCCTGCAATATGGAATGCCATCTCACTGGAGTCTACCTCATGGTAGGAACCATCAAATACTGTTGCATGAACACCAACTACCGGGAATCCTCCAAGAATACCTGCCTTTGTCGCTTCCTCGATACCCTCTCCAACTGCAGGAATGTATTCCTTAGGAATTGCACCACCGACAACCTCGGAATCAAACTTGTAAAGTTCCTCGCCATTTGCATCCATAGGCTCAAAGCGCACCTTACAGTGACCATACTGTCCACGTCCACCAGACTGCTTTGCATACTTGCTGTCAACCTCGACCGTCTTGGTGATTGCTTCCTTATATGCAACCTGTGGAGCACCTACATTCGCCTCAACCTTAAACTCACGAAGCAATCTATCAACAATAATCTCCAGATGAAGCTCACCCATTCCGGCGATAATGGTCTGTCCTGTCTCCTGATTGGTATGTGCGCGGAAAGTAGGATCCTCCTCTGCAAGCTTAGCCAGTGCCTCACCCATTTTGCTCTGACCTGCTTTTGTCTTAGGCTCAATAGCCAGCTCAATTACAGGCTCCGGGAACTCCATAGACTCAAGAATAACCGGATGCTGATCATCACAGATGGTATCACCTGTCGTTGTAAACTTAAAGCCAACAGCTGCAGCAATATCTCCAGAATATACCTTATCAAGTTCCTGTCTCTTGTTTGCATGCATCTGCAAAATACGGCCGACACGCTCCTTCTTGTCCTTTGTCGCATTCAAAACATAGGAACCAGAATTTACTGTACCAGAATACACGCGGAAAAATGCAAGCTTTCCTACAAATGGATCTGCCATAATCTTAAATGCTAGTGCAGAAAACGGCTCTTCATCAGAAGAATGTCTCTCCACTTCATTTCCTTCCAGATCCACACCCTTAATAGCCGGGATATCGGTAGGAGCTGGCATATATTGAAGTACTGCATCCAGCAGCTTCTGAACACCCTTGTTTCTGTAAGCGGAACCACAGCATACAGGAACAGCTGTACATTCGCATGTAGCTTTTCTCAATGCCTTTTTCAGATCCTCTACAGAAGGCTCTTCTCCTTCCAGATACTGCATCATCAAATCATCATCCAGCTCGCAGATCTTCTCCACCAGCTCAGAATGATACAGCTCTGCATCATCCTTCATGTCCTCAGGAATCTCACCGATTGCGATGTCCTCACCCTTATCATCATTATAGATATATGCCTTCATCTCAAACAGATCAATAATTCCTTTAAATTCATCTTCCTTGCCAATTGGCAGTTGAAGAATAACTGCATTTTTTCCTAATCTTGTTCTAATCTGATCAACCGCACCATAGAAATTAGCACCTAAGATATCCATCTTATTGATAAATGCCATTCTCGGTACATTATAGGTATCAGCCTGACGCCATACATTCTCAGACTGAGGCTCTACTCCGCCCTTTGCACAAAACACGCCGACAGCGCCGTCAAGTACACGGAGTGAACGCTCAACCTCAACTGTAAAATCAACGTGTCCGGGAGTATCAATAATGTTAATACGATGCTCTAACGCACCCTCCTTTGCCTTACAATTTTCCTGCAAGGTCCAATGACATGTCGTAGCGGCTGAAGTGATTGTGATACCTCTCTCCTGCTCCTGCTCCATCCAGTCCATAGTTGCAGTACCTTCGTGAGTATCACCGATCTTATAATTAACACCAGTATAGTAAAGAATACGCTCTGTAAGTGTAGTCTTACCCGCATCAATATGCGCCATAATACCAATGTTTCTTGTTCTCTCTAACGGATATTCTCTTCCATCTCTTCCAGCCAAGGGATTTTCCTCCTTACGATATTTAAAGCACAGCATGACGGGCTTGACAGTATTCCGTCATGCTGCATTATTAATAATGTCAAAGCAGCTTCTATCTCCTGCTTCGCCGATAAACTTAAAAGCGATAATGAGCAAATGCCTTATTTGCCTCTGCCATCTTATGCATATCTTCTTTTTTCTTCACAGATGCGCCTGTGTTGTTTGCCGCATCCATAATCTCATTTGCAAGCCTTTCCTGCATCGTCTTCTCGCCTCTCTTGCGAGAATAGGTGGTCAACCAGCGAAGAGCGAGAGCCTGTCTTCTCTCAGGTCTCACCTCGATGGGCACCTGATATGTCGCACCGCCAATACGTCTTGCCTTAACTTCCAGAACAGGCATAATATTGTTCATTGCCTCCTCGAATACCTCAACGGCATCCTTCTCGGTCTTCTCTGCGACTCTGTTAAATGCGCCGTATACAATTTTCTGCGCTACACCCTTCTTGCCATCCAACATAATGTTGTTGATAAGCTTGGTGACAACTTTATTATTGTATAACGGATCAGCTAAAACGTCTCTTTTTTGAGTATGTCCTTTACGTGGCACGTTACTTCCCTCCTTAATATGGTCAGAATCCTGCTTACCTATACACATTCTCCTGACGTGGATTAATTCATCGGTACTCACATGATTGTGTTCGTGCTGGTATTACTTCTATAATCACCTGCAACCTACAGGAACCATATACCGTATTCCGGCACTTTAAAGCGAAATGCTTACATCTATCTGTGAATCTTCTGAAATCAAATCTTACTTTTTAGCGTCCTTCGGCCTCTTTGCGCCATACTTGGAACGAGCCTGCTTTCTGTTGGCTACGCCTGCCGTATCCAGTGTACCTCTGATAATATGGTATCTGGTACCGGGCAAGTCCTTTACTCTTCCTCCACGTACAAGTACAACACTATGCTCCTGAAGGTTGTGACCTTCACCCGGAATATAGCTTGTCACCTCAATACCGTTGGAAAGACGTACTCTGGCAATCTTTCTGAGAGCTGAGTTAGGCTTTTTAGGAGTGATTGTCTTCACTGCTGTGCAGACACCTCTCTTCTGAGGAGAAGATGCATCGGTAGCTCTTTTCTGTAAAGAGTTAAATCCTTTTTGAAGAGCTGGAGCTGTTGATTTTTTTGCAGCAGTTGATCTTCCCTTTCTGACTAACTGATTAAATGTAGGCATTACTATTCACCTCCTGCGATTATATTGGTCTGTGGCTGCTTGTTTTTCAACCTAGTTTCTGTGCATAAAAAAAACTCTGCCTTTTATGCACGCTTATTCATTGTATCAAGCCTTATTTCGTCTGTCAAGGACTTTTTTGGAAATTTTTATTGTATCTGTTTCTAAAATGCAAACACATTTCTGTATAAAGCATTTTAGTACCAAAGTATAATTTCTTGTAGATATTATATTTTATCTGTTATGAAAATCTGTTGTATCATTTTTTGAAGAGTTCCGTCCGGTGAACTGCCTGTGGTCCTCCGTCACCCCGCTTGCGCTTAGTGAAAAACGCAGCGGACGCTAAGCTCGAAACTACCTCGCTAAGCGCCGGCGTTTTTCAATAGGTTCCTTGAGGACCACAGGCAGTTCACCGGACTGTTTCTATCAGTTAGGCAAAATACGCTGTAACTTTGCTTGTACAAAATTGATATATTGTTTTTATAGTCTTCTTTAAGAAGATTTGATGATCTATAAATGCTAACAAAGTCAAAAACCCATTGCTTGCGCTTAACTTAACCTACAAGCCAAAAAAACGGGGAATTTTATACAAAATTAAGCTAATTTCCTGCTCACAATTCTACTTATATATTTTATAAAAGAAATAAAACGATTCTCGAAGGAGTATACCATTCCTTGCCTAAACCTTATATAAATTTTATAGAAGAAATAAAATCAGCAAAGTATCTTTTAATAACCACAAATCTGTAAATTAACAAATATGAGCCAAATTGAGTGCTTGCAGCAGAGTTTCTGATCTTCGTGTCAATTGCCATATAATCACTTGGCTCATTACTAGCGAGAATAAAAATAGATATAGAACTGCAAATATATGAAGAATCACAACGTATCTAAAATATTCAGCAAAGCAGTACAGCCCGTCCGCTGTTTTCCTCAAGGAACCTATTGAGAAACGCCGGTACTTAGCGAGGTTTTTCACGAGCTTAGTATCCGCTGCGTTTTTCACTAAGCGGGAGCGGGGTGACGGAGGAAAACAGCGGACGGGCTGTACGGACCTCTTCCGAAAATGACGAAAAAACTCTCATCCTACAACAAGATGTATTTTTCTGAATAGAAATTTGTATAAGTCATTTTCGAAAAAAATTCTTATAATCCACTCCGTTATTTTCTCAAGAAGTCTATTAAACACATGGATGCTTAATAAGGTTTTACAACTCTATTATCCACAACATCTTTCATCAAGCGGGACCAAGACAATGAAAAAACATCAGACTAACTATTCAAATATTTTTTTACGTATTCTCCTGTATATGATACTGAATTTTCTGCCACCTGTTCAGGAGTACCTTCTGCAATCACGGTTCCTCCGCGCTCTCCTCCCTCTGGCCCTATATCAATAATATAATCTGCCGTCTTTATCACATCCAAATTATGCTCAATCACAACCACCGTATTTCCTCCATCTGACAGCCTGCGAAGAATCTCTATCAACTTATGGACATCAGCAAAATGTAATCCTGTGGTAGGTTCATCTAAAATATAGATTGTCTTTCCTGTGCCTCTTCGGCTCAGCTCTGTCGCCAGCTTAATTCTCTGTGCTTCTCCTCCTGAGAGTGTGGTGGATGGCTGTCCTAACTTTATATAAGAAAGCCCTACATCATTTAATGTCTCTATTTTCCTGTAGATGCTTGGCACATTCTCAAAGAATTTTAGTGCCTCCTCCACTGTCATTTCAAGCACATCATAGATTGTTTTTCCTTTATAATGAACCTCTAGCGTCTCTCTGTTGTATCTCTTTCCGCCACAGACCTCACAGGGAACATAGACATCAGGAAGAAAGTGCATCTCAATCTTTATAATGCCATCGCCACCGCATGCCTCGCAGCGTCCTCCTTTGATATTAAAACTAAAACGTCCCTTCTGATAGCCTCTTGCCTTTGCGTCTGGCGTCGCTGCAAATAGATCGCGAATCATATCAAATACTCCCGTGTAGGTCGCTGGGTTGGAGCGCGGTGTTCTTCCAATGGGAGATTGATCAATATTGATCACTTTGTCAAGCTGTTCCATTCCCAGAATGTCTTTGTGCGATCCGGGTATCATCCTTGCCCGGTTTAGATCTCTTGCCAAGCGCTTATACAGAATTTCATTGATAAGAGAGCTTTTTCCTGAACCAGATACACCTGTGACACAGGTCATTATTCCAAGCGGAATCTTTACATTAATATTCTTTAGATTATTTTGCGTGGCACCCTTCACCGTCAGATAGCCTGTCGGTTTTCTTCTCTCCTTTGGCACTGGAATTTTTATTTTTCCACTTAGATAGGCTCCTGTTATAGATGCCTTATTTTTCATAATTTCTTTTGCCGTTCCTTGTGCCACGATCGCACCGCCGTGTGAACCTGCTTTTGGACCGACATCCACAATATAATCTGCTGCCATCATGGTGTCCTCATCATGTTCCACCACAATTAAGGTATTTCCCAGATCTCTTAGATGCATTAAGGTATTTAAGAGTTTATCGTTATCTCTCTGGTGCAGGCCGATGCTTGGCTCGTCCAGAATATAGGCAACTCCCACCAGACCAGAGCCTATCTGTGTGGCTAGACGGATTCTCTGCGCCTCTCCTCCTGACAGACTTCCTGTCGCCCTTGCAAGTGTCAGATAATCCAAGCCTACATCCATCAAAAATCCTATTCTTGCTCGTATTTCCTTTAAAATTTGCGCACCTATCATCTCCTGCATCTGTGTCAATTCAAGATGATTTAAAAATTCCTGAAGTCTTCCGATGGAAAGAGAAGTGATCTCATAGATATTTCTATCCCCCACTGTGACCGCAAGTGCTCCCTTTTTAAGTCTCTGTCCACCGCAGGTGCGACAGGGTGTCACCTTCATAAAGCTCTCGTACTCTGCCTTTATGGACTCAGACCCAGTCTCCCGATAACGGCGCTCCACATTTTTTATCAGTCCCTCAAATGCAACATCATAGGTGCCCTCTCCGCGCTGTCCTTTATAATAGACTTTAACAGAATGTCCCTCTGTTCCATTTAAAAGAATCCTTTTTACATTCTCAGGATATTCTTCAAATGGTGTATTTAGATCAAAGTGATATTCCTTTGCCAGCGCATTCAAGATCGCTCTGGAATAGCTGCCCGGATCGGTGCTGGACTGCCATCCTGTCACCACAATCGCCCCCTCCTCAATGCTCAATGAGCGATCTGGTATCATAAGATCTTCGTCAAATTCCATCTTGTACCCCAAGCCATAACAGTCTGGGCACGCTCCAAATGGATTATTAAAGGAAAAGCTTCTTGGCTCAATCTCATCTATGCTGATACCACAGTCCGGGCAGGAGAAACTCTGACTGAAGTTCACAGGCTCTCCGTCCGCTACATCCACTATCATTAGCCCGTCAGAAAGAGCCATTACATTCTCTATAGAATCCGTAAGTCGCTTCTCAATCCCCTGCTTGACAATCAGACGATCCACCACTATCTCAATATTATGTTTTATATTTTTATCAAGCTTAATCTCCTCAGAAAGCTCGTACATATTACCATCTACACGAACTCTGACATATCCGCTCTTTCTTGCATTTTCCAAGACCTTGGCATGTTCTCCCTTTCTTCCGCGAACCACCGGAGATAAAAGCTGTATCTTTGTCCTCTCTGGCATGGAGAGTATCTGATCCACCATCTCATCAATTGTCTGCTTACGTATCTCTCTGCCACATTTCGGACAGTGTGGGATGCCAATTCTCGCATACAGCAGACGAAAATAATCATAGATCTCCGTCACTGTACCTACAGTGGAGCGTGGGTTTCGATTTGTTGATTTCTGATCGATGGAAATAGCAGGAGGGAGACCATCAATGCTCTCCACATCTGGCTTTTCCATCTGCCCAAGAAATTGTCTTGCATAGGAAGAAAGGGATTCCATATATCTTCTCTGGCCTTCCGCATAGATTGTATCAAATGCAAGCGAAGATTTTCCCGAACCACTAAGACCTGTCAGCACAACAAATTGATCTCTTGGAATATCCACATCAACATTTTTTAAATTATGTTCATTTGCACCTCTAATTTTAATATATTTGATTTCCTTTTTTTTCTGCGCCATCTGATAACTGTACCTTTCTTCCTGTTTTATTTTAATTCTCTAATTCCGCAAGATGCTTTTTCAGCTCCACCATCTCATCCCGAAGCTGCGCCGCCAACTCAAAATTAAGCTCCGCCGCTGCCTGATGCATCTTCTTTGTCACTTCACTTATCAATTTCTCGATTTCTTTTTTGTCCATGGATTCTAGATCCTTGCCGAGACGTTTGTCAATCACATCTGCTGCTTTGGAAATACTGATCAGATCTCTCACTGCTTTCTTTATCGTAGTTGGAGTAATGCCATGCTCCTCATTATATTTCTGCTGAAGCTGGCGTCGGCGCTGTGTCTCCTCCACCGCCGCTCTCATAGAATCTGTCATATTATCCGCATACATAATCACATGTCCTTCAACATTTCTCGCGGCACGCCCTATTGTCTGGATCAGCGAGGTCTCAGAGCGCAAAAATCCCTCTTTATCTGCATCTAAGATCGCAACCAGAGAGATCTCAGGAATATCCAATCCTTCCCGAAGCAGATTGATCCCAACCAAAACGTCAAACACATCCAATCTCATATCGCGAATAATCTGCGATCGCTCCAATGTATCAATATCAGAGTGAAGATATTTTACTCGGATTCCCACCTCTCTCATATAATCTGTCAGATCCTCCGCCATCCTTTTGGTCAGAGTAGTGACAAGAACCTTATTCTTCTTTTCCACCTCTTTGTTAATCTCCGCTATCAGATCATCAATCTGACCCTCCACCGGTCGAACGGAGATCTCTGGATCAAGCAGTCCTGTCGGACGAATAATCTGCTCTGTGCGGAGTAATTCATGCATCTTCTCATATTCCGATGGTGTTGCTGACACAAACATCATCTGATTAATTTTGGACTCAAACTCTCCAAAATTTAATGGGCGATTGTCCTTCGCAGAAGGGAGACGAAACCCATATTCAACCAATGTCGTCTTTCTTGACTGATCCCCGGCATACATGCCACGCACCTGAGGAACTGTAATATGTGACTCGTCCACGATAATCAGATAATCCTCTGGAAAGAAATCCATAAGAGTATAAGGGGTCTGCCCCGGCTCCAATCCATTCAAATGTCTGGAATAATTCTCAATTCCAGAGCAAAAACCCGTCTCCCTGAGCATCTCTATATCAAAATTCGTCCTCTCGGAGATTCTCTGTGCCTCCAAAAGCTTGTCCTCGCTCTTAAAATATTGTATACGCTCTTTAAGTTCCGCGCTGATAGCCTGAATAGCAGGCTCCATCGCTGTGGGATCCACCACATAATGCGAGGCAGGATAGATATAAGCATGTTCCAATATATATTTGATCTCTCCTGTCACGACATTGACCTCCGTGATTCGATCAATCTCGTCTCCAAAAAACTCCACACGAATCGCCGTATCACTGGCAGAGGGCAAGAAAATCTCCAACACATCCCCTCTCACCCGAAAGGTCGCCCGCTTAAAGTCCATATCGTTCCTTGTATATTGTATCTCAATTAATTTTGCTATAATCTCATCTCTGTCACGAATCATACCCGGACGCAGAGAGATAGTCATATTTTGATAAAACTCAGGATTACCTATTCCATAGATACAAGAAACACTGGCCACCACAATCACATCTCGTCTTTCTGCGAGCGCTGAGGTAGCAGAGTGGCGGAGCTTGTCAATCTCCTCATTGATAGAAGAATCCTTCTCAATATAGGTATCTGTAGAAGGAACATATGCCTCAGGTTGATAGTAATCATAATAGGACACGAAATATTCCACTGCATTATTCGGGAAAAATTCCTTGAACTCACCATATAATTGAGCTGCCAATGTCTTGTTATGTGCTATTACAAGCGTCGGTTTATTTAATTGTTGGATAACGTTTGCCATCGTAAAGGTTTTACCAGAACCAGTAACACCCAAAAGTGTTTGAAATTGGTTGCCTTCTTGAAACCCTTTTACTAATTCCTCGATCGCCTGTGGTTGATCGCCTGTGGGGGCGTATTGCGATACTAGTTCAAAATGATCCATGATAAATCTCTCCATCTTCTATAATAAACTATTTCCAAAAAAACAGTGTATATAAGTAAAATTTTCCAATTTTTCTTTTGGTACAATCTGGTTTTTTATTATAACATAATAATTAAAAAATGTACAGATCAACTTCGAACTTTTGTTCTATTTTTTTCCATTAAATACCAATTCTATTAAATAACATTCTAATTTAATAATATAGTTATACAGATAACCTCCTATAGCACTTTGGCAGAAAGGAAATAACAGAAAATTTACGATTTTCACAGCTCCATCTCAAGAAGCTATTTGTATAAAATGATTTAATATGGAACCTTTATAGTATCACGAAAAATGGGATTTAATATAATTGAATATAAGAATAAACCAGAATATCACATAAAAAATCCGCAGGACAGCTCTCTGCCATGCGGATTTCTCTCTTTCATAATATTATGCATCATCTTTATGAAACTTTGTATTAATATAACGTTCGATCTTTCTAAATTTTGATAAAGTCAAAAATACTGCTATTGTAAAAACGATCGCGGCAGCATAGAACCCTATGCCAATACTTAATCCAATGCAGGCTGATGCCCAAAGTCCCGCCGCTGTGGTCAATCCCCTGATCTTTTCTCTGCTTGAAATAATACCTCCTGCACCCAGAAATCCAATGCCACTTATCACCTGTGCACCCAGCCTTGCCGGATCACCCGTTCCAAAGTAATTTTGCATATATTGTCCTGTCAGCATAACAACTGTCGCTCCCAAGCACACCAACATATAAGTCCTCATGCCAGCCACCTGATGTGCACGGCTTCTCTCAATTCCAATCACCCCACCACAAATCATGCTTAAAGCAACACGCAGACATATAGAAACAGCATTGATATCCGCAAGATAAGCTATCAATCCTTCCATATTAATACTCTGGACAGCACTTAATAATCCACATAAAAAACTTTCCAAAAAATCACCTCCCGATGCACAAATCTACGCAATCGAGCAGGAGAAAACCTGCTCTCCCACCCACGCGCTGAGCACCAAACCAGATGCTGTTCTCTTTTGCATAATATACTTTTATTTACTGATATCTTGAATAATCCTCCAGCGTAAACAACCCATATGCTCTGGCAGCACCAACATATACATATTTATATTCATTACTTTTTGCTTCCACATTTCCACTGCTCGCTGAATGAATTATAATATCATAATGATTCGCCTCTGCATATGCCTTAAAGATGCAATCTGCTCTCATAACCTGTCCAGCCGATGCAACTATCAATAAGTTGTCAAACCCATATTCATCTATATGTTTAAATATACCAATTGCATTGCCAACCGTATCTCTCGCCTCAAGATCAAGCAATATCCTATCCTCTGCGATCTCCCATGTACTTCCCTCTGGTTCAAGACCAAGACCAATAGCTAAATCTGTGGAATTTTTAAGCAAATATTCCTTCATAACAGTTGCCTCTGCAAATTCGTAATCAACTGGTCCACCAGAAATAATTATTTTTGCATCAGGACAAAAATACGCTGCCTTCACTGCTTCTTTTAACCGCAATACAGCCGATGCAGTTAATTCGCCGCTCGCCGTAGGGGAAACTCCCAACAAAGCAATCGCATCATAGGGAAGATTCTCCGTATTTTCTAATCCATTCCCATGCTCTTCACTGCGCCATGTATCCACCTTTTCCATCAGCGAAACAAGATCTTGATAGCACTCCTCCGACACATTTTTTAACGCTAGAAGTCGTTGTTCTGATTGCTCCTCATTGCCCATAAAATGCTTTACATAGGCGGATAACCCCAGCGCATATATATCATCATGATTTACCCGAAGTATATTATCTAGCGCCGCCAGCGCCTCATTATATTTAGAATTTGTCAGATAAACCTCTGCCTGAAGTCTGTAGGTATTGAGATGTCCGGGATTTTCCTGTGCCTTTTGAGCCAGTGATGTATATAGCTCCTCCCACCTCCATTGACGAAACATCTTTACCTGCTCAGCTAAATACTTATCACTCTCATACGAGGTAGCATATACTGTCACAAGATTTTCGATGGCCTCTCCTCTTGTTGAGCTCTCTTTTGCACTTGGAACTGGCATGGGATCGGTCAGGGCAAACTCTAATGTCTCATTAATAAAGCTATCTGGAATCTTCTCATCCAAGCTTTTTCCACAACCAGTGATACTGAGAACAATCGCTATAATAGCTGCTATTACAACAAGTAGATTACAACCTTTGCTCATAATTCTCCTTCGTCCTTTCCTCATAGTAAAGTACTATTCGTCATCCATATTGCTTTCTAAGCTGTCTCTATAATTAGAAAGTAACGATGGCCAATCTGTCTGTATAATATCTACATTCTTGTGGATAAGAACACCCCAGCCTTTATCAAAACCTTCTTTCAACGATCTCTCATCATCGTAGCCGGCACATAATATATGCCTATCCAAACAGGACAATGTAATGGCATTAAACCAGACAAAATATCCCTTGTCATGCAATTCTTCAATTAAACTGTCCTGCCACATATCATCTTCTTCACTCTTAGCAATTAACTCAAATCCAACCACATTGATATTTTCATAAGACAACACAAGCTCAATATCCTCCAATGTCTTGACAATTGCCATAAACATAAACTTGGTCGGCTCTTTCTCGTATTTATCAAGAATTTCCTTTTTAGCTGGAGCTTTTAAAAGTGCCTGCTGTACACAATGTGGATACTGGTTCATCAGTGCAAATGTCTCCTCAAGCTTATTCCAAGAGCGATCTACATTGTAAAGTTCCCCATCTGTAAACTCCTGAAAAACACCTTCCAGACTTTGTACATGACATCCCGACGGCTCCCAGATAGAATTGTATTGCTTGAACTCATCAATTGCACTAGAACTAAATTCTTCTATATTTCTATGTAGTCGAAGATTCAATTCTTCTGTTGTATCATGATAACAGTACAATTTCCCATCTGTCGATTTGGACACATCCAACTCAAACATATCTGCCCCAAGCATCAGTGAAGTCTTAAAAGCAAGTATTGTATTCTCCACACAATTTCCACCTGCACCTCCCCGATGCTGAGCAATGAAAAATCTTTTCTCTGCAAGCTTCTTATTTAAATTCGCATTGATCTCTTTATACTTTTCTTTTCCAATCATATTTTCTACCCTTTACTCTCTGCTCTAAGTTTTTTCATCTTCTCTATCTGCCTCACCATGCGCTTTGTCTTTCTCGCATGATTGGATACACCTTTTCTTCCATAGACAAAATACACGACTATCCCGGCAACTATCATCATAATCACCGCATAAACAAAGGATACTGCTGTGGAATTTGGATCATAATTATCAGTTGTCAGTGTCTTAATTGTCACACCTAAGGTATTTACTGTTGTAGGAGACAATAACACTGATATATCATATTCTCCTAATGTTCCATTAAATTCAAGAGCCCAGAGTGCCAAAATTGTCGGAATAATAATTGGCAACAGCACCCGAACAAATGTATACATTCCATTTGCTCCCAGATTCCTCGCCGCATCCTCCAAGGAATCATCAATGGAATAAAAAGCTGCTTTGGTCATACGAAGTGTATATGGAATCTTATTCACCACATAGCCAATAATCAACAACAACATCGTACCTCCCAATGTCATCCCAAACACCGTCCACTGGCGAGTATTATAAGTCTGCAGTAAGCCTACCGAAATAAGAATTGCCGGGAGCAGCCATGGAATCAGCAGAAAAAATTCCAAAGATCTTGCCATCTTGTTCTGCTTATACTTAGTAATAATTCTACACGCAAACAAAATAATTGCAATTACAAGCGTCACTGACACGGCACTCAAAAATATAGATGTCAGCATAGGTCCATAATTATCAGGATTAGAAAATACCATCTTATAATTATCCAAAGTAAATGCACTTAAGCTTAACGTGCCTGTATTGATAGAGTACGTATCTGTAAAGGAAAACAATACAATCATGCAAAGTGGTGATATATAGATTAAAAATAACACATAGCCAATCACATGCATCAGAACATTGCCGATCGGATTTTTGATTTTCTGCTTTACTATCCGTGTTTTCACCTTAGAGATAGACATATAATGACCTCTTCTCTCTATATAGTTCAGTCCCATAAGAAGTGCAAATGTGATAAGTCCCAAGAAAATGGAAAGCACCGAGCCCAAGTTTCTTGTATAATCCATTTTTACAAAGGTTATAACAATTGGATTAATGGTCTGGAACGATTCTCCTCCTACAATCAAAGGTGCTGCCATAGCACATAAACCTTTGATAAATGTCAAAATAGTAATTGATAGATAAGAGGGTGCCAAAGTTGGAAATACTACCTTAAAAAGTGTCCTTGTCGTACTTGCACCCATATTCTGCGCCGCCTCAATTGTCTGATAATCAATCTGATGTAGCGCATTTCTCAAGAATACCACATGATTTGTCGTACATGCAAATGTCATAATAAACAGTACGGCACCATATCCTTCAAACCAATTATGTTCCAATACAGGAAAAATGGACTGTAAAAGCTTAGTGACAAGCCCCACCTCTCCATAGAGAAATTTAAAACCAGAAACCAGAATCATTCCACCATATATCATAGTCGACATATAACCGATCCTGAGAATCTTTGCACCTTTTATATCAAAATATTCAGTAATAAATACCGCCAGCGTGCCGACTACATTTACAGTAACACACATAGAAAGTGCTAAAATAAAGGAATTTTTAATTGCCCCCATCGCGCGATCGGATTCGATAACTTTCTTTATATTATCAACCAGATGACCCCCAAACATAACATCCGCAAATAAATTTAGATTGGGATAAATCAAAAATGAGAAAATAAACCACGCAAACAAAACTCCTTCTATAAGTAGAAAAATATTCCCTGTATTTCTGAAAAATTTCTTAAAACTGAATTTCTCTCTGGGACACGCTGATACACTCCTTGCCTTTTGAAATGCCATTACCTTCCTCCTTATATTTTACCTGCCGTTCTTTTTCGTGTTCTCTTCTACCTCTGGCGTAAATGCTAAAATATCCTGTGGTCTAATGCAGATTGTCACTATATCACCAACATGATACACTTCCACATCATCATTTTTCTCAATCACCTTAATGATGCTATTCTCTACACGAAGATAATACTTAATATACATCCCATAGTATTCTATGCTCTGCACAACCGCCTCCGCCGTAAAATATTGGCTACCACTTCTTCCAATATGCACTTTTTCCAGACGAATATAATTATTTTTTCCAGCGTCTAGTCGACCATTTCCTGCGGCACTCCGGTTGATTGCCTCCACCATCTCTGTACTTAACCGATTCACATCTCCGATAAAATTATTTGTGTACTCTGTTCTCGATTTATTGTAGATCTCATTCGGTGCCCCAACCTGATCCACATAGCCCTTTCGAAAAACGCAGATGGTATCTGATAATGTCAATGCCTCTTCCTGATCATGTGTCACATAGACCATCGTGATTCCAAGCTTTTTCTGTAACTCTTTCAGTTCACGTCTAAGCTGTACCCGCAGCTTGGCATCAAGATTTGATAACGGTTCATCCAAGCACAAGATTGGCGGATTACTTGCCAATGCTCTGGCTATCGCCACACGCTGCTGTTGTCCTCCCGATAATTCAGAAACATTTTTCACCAACTGTTCCTCAGTCAAATCAACCTTTTGTGCACTCTCATGAACAATTTTGTCAATCTCAACCTTATTCTTTTTTTGTACTGTCAGTGAAAATGCAATGTTTTGGTACACTGTCATGGTAGGAAATAAAGCGTATGACTGAAACACCATACCAATATTTCTTTTTTCCACAGGGATATCTGTGATATCCCTGCCATCTATAGTAATCTTTCCACTTGACGGTTTAATAAAGCCTGTGATGGATCGCAGTGTTGTTGTCTTGCCACAGCCTGACGGACCAAGCAAGGTAAAAAATTCTCCATCTTTAATTTCCAATGAAACATCTTTCAGAGCATGAAAATCCCCAAAATGAACATTCAATTTTTCAATTTTTAACACTTTTTCATCCTCCTTTGACTATTTCATAAATTGAAGTGTAATATACTCTATCCATTCTCCCATATGTGACTGTGCCCACTCCCAATCAATTTCCTGCATTGGAAGCGCTGTGTATGTTTTTGCATCCTCGCTTGCTCCAGCTTCCCAAGCCTCTGAATTTGCAGGTGCTGTATCCCAAGCCTGCGCCCAGCTTGTCTGAAAATCTGTGCTGCCATACCAATCGACAAATAATTTTGCTGTGATAAGATTTTTGCTGCCCTTTACTATTCCGCACCCGGTAATGGCATAAGGAACACCTATCTCTGGAACCACATAATCCAAAGATACATCATATGTCTCAGAATAAGACTTAATACCAGAGGAATACCACTGTCCACAATGTACATCCTTCTGGCTGCCTGTTGTAGCTGCGATTGCACTGATCACATCACCACTTGCTGATACACCACATTCATACAATTTACGTATCTGCTCCCACCCCTCCGGCGAAACACCATACTTTGCATCTTCTGCATCTGATTTATATCTGTGCAAAATACCTGTAAGATTAACCTGTGTTGTACCACCAGTCAGAGAGGACCAACACTGAAACGTCCCATGGTACTGCGGATTCTCATCGCTCCACAAATCGAGCCAATCCTTGGGGGCCTCTTCCTTTGACCAAGTATTCTTATCATATACAAGAAGAATCGCTTCTTTTGTAATTCCGTGAAAATATCCATCTGGATCATTCATCCCAGCATCAACCAAATTTGCCCAAGTGGGAACATACTGCTCAAGCAGCCCTTCATTCTTTAGATCAACCCATCCCATTGCATTTAACCCACACATAACATCTGCCTGCGGATTCTCTCTTTCCGCCTTAATCTTCTCTGACATCGCCGATGCACCACCATTGATAATGGTAATATTGGTAAAACCAGCTTCTTTTGCTTTCTTAGTCCACCAGTCTGCACGTCCTCCAGAACCAGAATTTGTATAGACAACCAGTGGCTGTGCCTTATATTGTGCGATCTCCTCCTCCGTCAGCTTTGAAATATCAATACTTGTCTGTGAATTATCTTTCGTCTCATTTTTCTTTCCACAGCCAGCCATCGATACCATCATTGTGGCAGTCATAATAGATAAAAGTGTTACCGCAATTGTTTTTTTCCATTTTTTTATCATATTTCATTCTCCTTTTTATTCTGGTTATTTCAATAGCATCTGTAAATTGTCATAGTCTGTCAAATCAACCTTAAGAGGTGTCACAGTAATATACCCTTCATTGCGACAACAGTTAAAATCATTATTCCCTGTTGTTGGCTTTGCTATTTGTGCTACTGGTGTAAATACATATTTCGCATCACTCAAATCCTCCTGATCTGGGAAATTGATATTGAGACACATGGCTTCCATCCAATCTACATCAAAAATAAATTTTCTCAAAAAACCGGGCAATATCGGCCAGAAATTCTTTCCGTGTTTTCTAGCGCTAAGAGCAATACTTCGAACTCCGTACATATTCGCTTCCAGCGCTGCGCCTACCGTTCCCGAATATACAATATCCCGCCCCAAATTAAATCCTGCATTTACACCAGATATCACCAAATCAATATCTGTTCGTATAAACTTTCGAAAGAACTTAACACCGTCACTAGCCGTTCCAGTATGAATATAGATATTCTCTCCTTTATCGCTTTTTCGAAAATTCTCTGCCAAAATATCATACTTATTGGTAGAATGTGAATTTCCACTCCTCTCTCCCGCCGGAACACACGCGTAGACAGTTCCCAGCTTCAAGCTATCCAAGCATGATAAGAGTGGAAGCAAATTCTCACCTCTAATCCCATCATCATTCACTACTAATATGTTCATTATTCACCCTTAACCATAGCATTTGCTCTCGCCACCCACGTATCAATATGTTCACACACAAAATCCCAATCGATTTTCTGTGCCTCCATACTCATAACTGGGAACATATATTGTCTGGTAGGAATGATTCTTACTATCTTGTTTCCTTCTGCATCTATGGCAGCCGTATAATCCTTATACTCTGATCCAGATCCGTTCTCATCAAACTCCTTCACATTAGCTTCTGTAAATACATTCTCATTTGCAGGAATCAATGTTCTCATATGTTTCGCCATCTCATATACTGTCTCGGTCGCACCAACATAATCCATAAATAGCTGGCTCGCCTCTATATTTGCCGTGGATGCCATAATCGCTGCGCCATAAATAAAAGTTGGCAAAGAAGGATATTCTATCACATCCAGTCTTGCACATTTACCTGCAGCCCAATACCATGCCATCTTATCAATGGCATCTGACGCATAATTAATTGTAATCTGTGTCTGTGCGATATTATTGATAAAATCACCTGTACCGCACACATTCTTCTTTTCCTCTGCTTCTGCCCACTCTGCACTGCGTCCATTTACCATAGCCTGTAACTGATTCCATCCTTCTTCTGATACAAAATCTGTACCCTCTGCATTTTTATCAATATAATTACTTAGTAATCCAACTAGAAATGTCTTATTCGCTGTTTCATTCCAATCACTTGAATATCGATCCAACTCATATTTTCCAATATAAGCAGAACCCTCTTTCCACAGATCCGTCACATTCTCAACATTGCTGATCTCAATACCTCCAAATGTTTCCTTGTCCTTCTGCTTTTCCAGATCTGCGGAATCCTCAACAATCCCTGTCACACGATATGCAGAAACCACCATATCCTTTGCAATCGCAAAATACTGATTATCTGTATCATTCAGATTCTTACTTACTTCATCCGCCCATTCTGGCTCAAATTCTTTTAATCCTGATTTGCTCTTCAAAAATTGTAACGCATATGTATCCAATCCAAAAACAACATCATAACCAGCGCTTATAATAGCATCTGTATCATATGGATCTTCAATCTTAATAAACTCAGCATTGGGAAATTTCTCTCTTATCAGATCCATAAAATAATTTACTTCTTCTGCTCCTTCCCCAGAACCAACCGTATATCCCTTTGTGACATACTTAAAGTTCTCAGAGTATCCTACCTTAATAGCCACATTATAAAAACTTGCAAGCTGCTCCTCAGTAAATCCTCCTTTCCAGCCAGCTATCTTACTGTTCTGCTCTCCCTGATCCTTGTTCGCCTCTATCGTAGTGCTTTTTTCTGTTTCTTTGTTACTGTTATTCACAGTTGTCTTGGTGTCCCCATCTTTTGTGTTTGTCCCACTATTACAGCCTGCAAATGCACCAACCACCAGCACAATACACAACATCAGTGCTGCCATCCTAAATGCTTTTTTCATTTCTTCCTTCCTTTCCTTTGCGTGTTTTCCCATAAAGTTTCTCGTCCTTCAAGAAAAGAATAAGTATGAAATATGGTGACTATCACTTATCTTTTCCCTCATTACATAGACATTATATCCATATAATTGAAACGTGTCAATTCAATTTTGTCTACTTTGCATATATTTGTTAAATACTAATAATTTCTCTTGTTATTTTTTGTAGATATTGCCTAATTATTTTATAATTTTTTGCGTAAAAATTTACGTTTTATTGATTGATACGTTTCATTTTTAAAATTATCTTCCCCTTTATTCTCAAAAATGTTCTTGAATTTTACAAAAGACTTATGTATCATGAAAATAATTCCATTGATATATTTCAAAATCAAATAAAAGGAGACCATCAATGATTACTATCAAGGATATTGCCCGCGAGGCGGGTGTCTCTCAGGGCACCGTATCTAATGTGATAAATAAAACCGGGAAAGTCAGTGCAGAAAAAATAAAATTAGTAGAGGATGCCATCTCACGCCTTGGATATATCCCAAACGTTCAGGCTTCTCTCCTGCGTCAGGGAGGTTCTCACACGGTCGCAGTTATTATCCCAACACTCAAGGAAAGCACCTACCTTGATTTTTATTGTTCAATACGAGATGCGATAGAAACATACGGCTATGAAGTATTAATCTATACCACGAACGACACAGACACCATCGAAGAAGCCATATTAGAAAAAGTGCGAATTGCACAGATTCTCGCAGTGGTGACAATTTCTACTCTCTCAGAAAAATGCTGCGAGATCTATTCCAATTTACCTTATCCTGTTATTTATATTGAGAGAAAACCTGAACAGATTCGTCCTAAAGATGTATTTTATAGTTTTCATATTGATACAATAAAAAAAGACTGGAGAGAGATACTCACCAGCTCTAATTGGAGGAATGTAGCAATTTTTACTTCACCCTATCATTTTCTACATTCCTCCAATTTTAAAGATTATATGGATACCCTTGCTAAGACGCATGGAATAAAACTTACCTATTACTCCTCCGACATCAATTTTGCATTATCTACTGCTTTTGATATTGTACAAGCCCAACCAGAATTTGATGCCATTATCACCACCGGAACCATACGTTCCTCAAGCATCAACAGAGTTTTCTCCCTCTGCAAAATAGACAGGCAGCCAACCTTGATCGCGATTGATAGCACATCTACTTATACTCTTGGCAACTTTTCGATCTATGAGATGAATTTCCGTGAACTTGGTTCTATCATAGCCAAAGAGCTTGTAACATATTCTTCTAACAAGAAAAAGCTATCAAAAACCAATACGCTGGAACCCAAAGGCTTCTCTTTTCAATTTCCTGAAATAAAAAAGGGAACCCCAGATTCTATCTCCTTATTGACGTTAGAGAACCCTTCCACTAATGCACTCCGAAAACTGCTTCCAATGTTTGAGGCAATCAGTGGCATAAAGGTTGATCTGATTTGTACCTCGTATCTTGATTTACATTCACAACTTAATACATTAAAACATTCTTGTTCTTATGACCTAATACGAATGGATGTAGCTGATTTTCAGCCATTGGGCAAAGAGCTATATATGCCATTATCAGATATTCTAGATATAAGCTCTATGCCACAGGAATTGTACAACGGAATCTATCATCAATATTCCGTTATAGAAGAGATCCCCTACGCGTTTCCTTTTGATCCAAGTGTACAATTATTTTTATACCGCAAGGATTTATTCCAAAACGCGCTGATTTGCCGTGCTTACTATGAAGAATACAAAGAAAATCTCTCTGTCCCAACCTCCTTGGAGCAGTACCTAAGAATTGCGAGATTCTTTTCTCAGTCTACACACCCAGAATCTCCAACTCCATTTGGAGCAACCACAACCTATGGCTCAGATGCCACCTGTGCTTCGGATTTTTTGCCTCATTTTCTGGGCTATGGGAACAATCCTTCTCCCGATACAGAATTATTTCCAATTTTCTCTCCAAAAATGATTGAGACAATGAGACAATATAAGGAATTGCAGAAATATACATGCAAACAAGAATGGTGGCGTGACAGCCTATACCAATTTACGACAAGAAAATCCGCCATGACCATAATCTACTCCAACTATGTCTCTGATATTATCAACCCAAGCTTTTCAAATGTGATCGGGCAGGTTGGAGCAGCCATAGTCCCCGGCAACCATCCCTTATTAGGAGGCGGCGTTATTGGTGTCTCGTGCTACAGCAAAAAAATACAGGCATGCAAGCAGTTTTTCACGTGGTATTATTCCAGCGACATTGCCGCTACATTAATTCATCTGGGAACCACATCACCGCTCGCAAATACCTGCAAGGATTTTATCAACACCACCATGTATCCTTGGGGAACTGCCGTAAAAGAAAGCACACTCCTTGGCACACGCGGCTCAAACTCTGTCAATGATCCTAAATTCACAATACGAAATTATGAATTTGCAATAGGAACCGCCATTCAAAAGCTTATATTGGACGATATACCTCCTGAACACGCTGCACTGATCGCTCAGACCTTATATGACTATCGTTCATAGAGATATAGCTATATGAATCTCTCACAAACAGCAAGTATCCAATTGCCCTATGCCGTTTTAATCTCACCAGCTTTTATCAATGCCCATTTTGCAACGCTAGGTCCCAATATGGAGTAGATAAATGTCGAGCACAGAATTACTGTCCGTATCTGTGGACCATACTGTGGTACTATGGATTCTGCTACCAAGATCAGTCCCAGCGCCACTCCTGCCTGCGGCATCAAGGTTGGTCCCAGATAACGGCATACTTTTTCCTCTTGATGCGTCAGCTTTCCTCCCAAGTAGGCGCCCAGCATTTTTCCAATCACTCGCATTATCACATACACAACGCCGAGCAGACCAATGCTCTTCAGCGCATCCAGATTAAAGCCTGCACCGCTCATGGTAAAGAAGAACATTAATAACGGCGGCGTAAAGGAATTGCTTACTTCCATCACATGATCGATCTCATTGGACCAATTGACAAGCGCGGCGCCAAGAGCCATGCAGCTCAACAGAGCAGATCCATTCAGACGCCCGGAAAGCCAGATAGTAATAAAAATGATTCCCACCGTCACACAGATCCGGTTGGAGCTTTTCTTAAAATGGCGCAAAAATATCATCATCACAATTGCCAGCACAATACCCAGTACAAAAGATATCAAAACCTCATACACCGGCTCCAAAATCGCCAGAACTGACAGTCCTCTGCTCTCCTCCATGGATTTCACTATCGTCGCAGCAAAGCCAAATGCAATCAATGCTGTGGCATCATCCAGCGCAACCACACTCATCAGCATGGAAGTCATCGGTCCTCTTGCATTGTACTGTTTGATAACCATAATAGTCTGCGCTGGTGCCGTCGCAGCCGCGATCGCTCCCAGAAGAATCGAGAGCGGTGCTGGAAAACCCAACAAGACACAAGCTACAATCACCACCGCAACTGCACCAAAGCTCTCAAGACAGGCAATGACAAACGGGGCGGCACCCACCTTCTTAAAATAAGATATCTTAAACTCACTTCCTATAGAAAATGCAATAAATCCCAGAGCCATATCTGATGCCACCGAAAAACTGTTTACCATATTCTCCGGTATTACATTCAGCACACAGGGGCCAAGAATCAGCCCCGCTATCAGATAACCTGTGACATTAGGCATATTGAGATGCTTAACCAGACGCCCGCACACCAAACCAGAAAGCATGACAATCGCAATGTCAAACAATATTTTCTCACTCATGTCTCCTTATCCCCTTTGTATATTCCACTGGAATGGTAAATACAACACCAACATTCTGATGATTTAAGTCTCCCACCACGCGCTCAATGGCATCAACAGCGGGCTGAACCTGATCCTTCTCTATTACCATAAGGATTGTGTTGCTCTTGGCACGCGTCGCAGAATTTAAGATTCCGCGGATTGCTCCAAAGAACAATACATCCTCCTCATCATGATGCAGTACCTTTGCCATACCAGTGCTGTCAATCACTGTCGCACCGGCTACCCCGGCGTGCTCTAGCTCCGTCAGCACGGCGTCCAGCTTTTCGTGATGGTTTAGTACGAATACCAGCAATTCCATCTTCTCTCCCCCTCCAGTCTCTTTTATTCTCCCAGCTTGGACATCAATGCCTCTATTGCAGCCTGAAGCTGGTTGTCTTCTTCCTTTGTTATCTCCGCCTTTTGTCTAAGCTCCTCATTAAGCTCCACCTCAATATCAGGCGTTATGCCAACACCATGAATATTTCTTCCCGCGTGAGTGTAATAGCTTGACACTGTCATCTTCACAGCCGTGTTCTCATCCAACGGATATACTGTCTGGACAATTCCCTTGCCAAAGGTTTGCGTTCCCACTATAATCCCCGCGCCAAAGTCCTGTACATCCCCGGCAAAAATCTCAGATGCGCTGGCACTCTGCCCATTGACAAGTACGGCCAGCGGCACATCAAGGATAGTCTGTGCATTGGAATATTCCTCATTCGCGCGATTTCCATCCTTATCCTCTGTGTAGACCAAAATTCCCTCTGGCAAAATCATATCTAGCATGCTTACTACCACATCAAGTCGACCGCCCGGATTATTCCGCAGATCGATCACCAGAGCCTTCATTCCCTCTGAGCTAAGCTGTGCAATTCCATTATAAAATTGACTCGCTGTCACTCCCTCAAATCCTGACACACTCATATAGCCAATCTGATTGTCCAAAAGCTCAATTTCTACTGTAGGAACCTCAACCTGCCTGCGCTCCACATCAAGAACAATATAATCTTCCTCTCCCTCACGCACAACAGTAAGCTGCACGGTCGTTCCTTCTTCTCCTTTGATCATAGCAACGACCTCACTGAGATCCATGCCTGTCACTTCTACACCATTTACCGCATAGAGAATATCATTTGGAAGAACTCCTGCCTCATATCCCGGCGCGCCCTTAAATGGCTTTACTAGAGTGATAATTCCCGTCGATATATTCTGGGAGACAGAAACTCCAATTCCATAATATTTTCCCGTGGTACTCTGCTCAAAAGAATTAAATGCCTCCTCATTGTAATAGGTGGAATAGGGATCGCCCAATGCATTCATCAATCCCTGATACATGCCGTCCCTCAGATCTTCATCATTGATGTCATAGAGAAAATTCTCCTGAAGCAACCCATAAATCTCATCCACCCGCTCCACAAAGTCTTCATTTATCAAATCTGAGGTCAATGCTGGGTTCTCCGACATCGTCGTCTCTATCTCCACTGTTGTCTCTGTCTGCTTCTGCTCCAAGCTGTCCCGCTGGATCACAAAGAGGTTAATTCCTATCATCACACAGATTGCAGCGCAGATAAAGGTTCCCAGTATCCCTCCGGTCAAGCCTATAATAATTCCCTTTTGATAATTTTTCTTTTCTTCCATTTTAATCCTCATTTCTGTACAAGTTGTACCTAATACATCCCAATATATGGCCCCGGATCGACATACTCCCCATTGACGCGAACACTAAAATGCAGATGTGGTCCCGTCGAGTTTCCTGTTGATCCGACCAATCCAATAATATCCCCCTTCTCCACAATCTGTCCTACCGATACATTTAACTTAGAACAATGCATATATACGCTGGCAAGACCATTTCCATGATTGATCATAATATAATTTCCCGCCGATGAGCTGTACTCTGAGATCACTACCTCACCGCGGTATGCTGCCTTAATAGGCTGCCCTGAAGGCGCGCCAAAATCTATTCCACTGTGGTATTTGTTCGTGCCAAAAATTGGATGGATACGCCAGCCATATTCTGAGGTGACACGATAATAAAAATCCAACGGAAACATAAATTGTCCGCCATCATAGATCACTCTGCTGTTCTCTCGCCTTAACTGTTCTTCAAGCTCTGCAATTTTGTTGTCAAGTGCAGCGAGATCTTCCTCCAGCTCATTGAGCTCCTCCTCCTGCTGAGCAATTTCTGTCTCATACTGCTGAAGCTGCTCCGCCTTTTTTGCAATCAGAAGCTCGATGGCTGCCTTCTCCTCCTCTGCCTGTGCAACCAGATCCTTAAGCTCCTCATGCTCTTTTACAAGCTTAGCCTCTTTCTCCTCAATCTCCTCGCAGGTCTGCTTGTACTCTTCCAACATTCTTCTATCATAATCCACAATCTGTGTTATATATTCTGCTTTATTTAAGATCTCAGCGATGCTCTCCGAGCCTAATATTAACTCCAGATAAGATTGATTGCCATTTTCAAACATAAACTGGATTCGGAGCTTCATCGATTCATATTGCTCTCTCTCTACTTCCCTCGCCGCAGCTAACTCAACTTCTGTCTGCGCGATCTCCTCCTCCTTCTTCACTGTCTGCTCCTGCAAATCTGCAAGGTTATCCTCCGCCAGAGCAAGTTCTTCATCCATCGCTCTAATATAAGCCTTAGCATCATTCCGAAGCTGCTCCAACCCCTGAATTTTCTCCTGAACTGCCTCCAATCTGCTCTTCGCATCTTCCCTGTCCTGCTCTGCATCACTTAACTTATCCTTTGTGCTGCTGGCGTATACAGGAAAAGACAGGGATAACACCAAACAAATCACCAAAAATCGAATACCCTTGTTCCTCCATATCTTCTTTCTGTTCATTCTATCCCTCCATGCTAGGTCTTTTCATACATTTACACTCTCAGATGCTTTCTGGTCGTCGTGCTGCTTCCCAAAAATCCTATACCCACTCCTAAAATCAAACCCACTGGAAGCAGAGAGCGGAACACATCCTTGATGGGAAGAAAGACCATTACATTGCTCAGAATACTAAACTGTTCCAGCACATACTGTATTACATTTCCATATAGATAGTAAATCGCCGCCAGAGGAATTGCCGCTCCGACAAGACCTATCAGGATTCCCTCCACCAAGAACGGCGCTCTCACAAAAAAATCTGTCGCTCCAATTAGTTTCATAATGGAGATCTCCTCCCTGCGCACGGTTATGCCGACGGATACCGTATTACTGATAAGGAATACTGCCACTGCGAGCAGAATTAGTATAATGGCGCCTGACACATATCCTATCAACATACCAAAGTCCGCAAAACTGTTCGCTGTCAGTTCCGATTTATTGACCTTGCGCACATCGGGAATACTTTCCAGATAATTCACTAAACTCTCCTGCATGGAAGCCTCCGACAAATAGATTGTCTGATAAGCACAATTTATCAGCGGATTATCCCCCATAAATGCCTTCGCATACTCCTCATTTCCCTCAAAATACACATCCTTAAAGCTATCCCAAGCTTCATCCGCCGATGTGTACTCCACATTAGATACCTCATCCCGTGCAGTGATCTGCTGTCCTAGAACACTGATCCTTGTCTCGCTGGTGCCCGGCTCAAAGAATACCGTAACACACAGAGAAGATTCCGCTTCCTTCACCATAAACTGGACATTCATCACAATGGAATAAAATAACCCAAACAAAAAAATACACGCCGCCATCGTACTGATGGAAGCCAGAGAAAACAATTTGTTGCGAAAAATATTTTTAATACCCTGCTTTAGACAATATAGTATTGTGTTAAATCTCATACTTACCCCTGTTTCCTCAAATCGTTCTATTGATGGTAGCCACTCTTTTTCTCATCACTGGTTATCAAGCCTTTGTGCATAGTAATCACACGCTTCTTCATGGCATCCACTATCTCTTGATTATGTGTCACCACCAACACGGTGGTCCCCCTCTTATTGATCTCCTCCAAAAGCCTCATAATCTCCCAAGAATTTCTTGGATCAAGATTTCCCGTCGGCTCGTCCGCCAACAAGATCGCTGGATTATTAACAAGCGCCCGCGCGAGAGCCACTCTCTGCTGCTCCCCTCCTGAGAGCTGCTTGGGATAAGAGCGATATTTCTCAGCAAGTCCCACAAGAGAGAGCATGGAGGGTACCTGCCTGCGAATTACTCTCGCCGGAGTACCCACCACACGCTGGGCAAACGCGATATTTTCATAAACATTTCTGTCCTTCAAAAGGCGGAAATCCTGAAATACCACCCCAAGCCCGCGGCGATATTTTGGAATATGCCTTCTTTTCATACGATTGAGCAGCTTATTATTCACATAGATTTTGCCTCCCGACGGTTCTAGCTCCTTAAGCAACAGCTTTATCAATGTAGATTTTCCAGATCCACTGTTCCCCACAATAAAGACAAACTCCCCCTTCTCAATCTTAAGATTGACATTGTTCAAGGCCGGGGTTCCCGTCTCATAGGTTTTGCTCACATTCTCAAATACAATCATTTCATATTCTCCATAAATGCAATCAATGTCACCGCGGAAGAATAGCCTCCTACTCCCCCACAGCGACATAGCTCCTTTTTCCTCTTGGTATCTCTTAATAATCCAGAGATTCCATATATTTCATGTATTTTACAACCATCAACGCTATCTTAAAGGTAATTGCATCTTCAAATATGCGCAGATCAAGATTTGTACTCTTTTGTAGCTTATCCAGACGATACACCAATGTATTTCTGTGAATATAGAGCTGTCTGGAAGTTTCTGACACATTCAAGCTGTTCTCAAAAAACTTATTGATTGTCGAGAGAGTCTCCTCATCATAATCATCTGGCGATCTTCCATCAAATATTTCCTTAATAAACATCTTGCACAGTGGAATAGGAAGCTGATATATCAATCTGCCAATCCCAAGATTATTATAAGCGATTACATTTTTTGTACTATAGAATATCTTCCCAACATCAAGCGCCATTTTCGCCTCTTTATAAGAGCGAGATACTTCCTTAATATCCTTCACAATCGTGCCATATGCCACATGAACCTGACTCATCGCCTCCGTGTTCAACATGTCAAGAACCACTCTCGCCGTTCTTCCAAGATCTTCATATGTATCCCCCGGCTTCAGCTCCTTGACAAGAATGATATTCTTCTCGTCCACGGCAGTGATAAAATCCTTAGTTTTCGTTGAGAAAAGACTTCTGACGGTCTCCAATGCATTACTGTCCTTCTCATACTTTGTCTCAATAATATAGACAACACGTCGCACATCTGTCTCAATATGTAACTTCTTCGCGCGATTATATATATCAACCAAAAGCATATTGTCAAGCAAAAGATTCTTGATAAAATTATCCTTGTCAAATCTTTCCTTATAAGCGATCAGCAAATTCTGTATCTGAAAGGCTGCAAGCTTGCCCACCATATAGACATCCTCTGTCGTTCCTCTCGCCAGAAGAACATATTCAAGCTGATGCTCATCAAACACCTTAAAAAATTGGCTGCCCTGAAGCACCTGACTATCTGCCGGAGATTCCACAAATGTCAACACTGCACTCTGACTCTCCTCTGCCCCTGCAAAGGTGGACGCCAATACCATACCTTCCGTGTCGATCACACATAGATCGATTCTGGCAATCGCCTTCAGACCATCTATTGTACTTTGGAGAATCTGATTCGAAATCATCACTATACCTCCCACCCTATTTTTCTAACATGCCCTACACCCCAAAATCATCATAGACCTTCCTGTTATTCTATGCTAACAGAAAATTGTCCACTTATATCTTATAGCAAATTCCACTATCTTGCAAGCTTTTTTTCGGAATCCAATTGAGCCTGCAAAGGTTCTTTACAATCTATCTTAATTTCCCTACGCGACCCTGCACAATCAAGTACCTGTGCGACGCTTTAGCGGCTTATTTCCCCTGCTCGGATCTGTGCATAAAAATGGCAGATAAACGTATAATGTCTATCTGCCATTAGAAAATACCTAATTATATTATGTCAACATATGCTAGTATAACTACATTCTCTGTCTATATTTGTATAACAATCCTCTTTATTAGTTGGAAATAACCTGCTCTGTCTCCTTATCGAAAACATGAAGCTTCTCTAAGTCAAATGCCATCTTAACTGTATCGCCCGGTCTTGCTGTTGTACGAGGATTAACTCTCGCTGTACAGTTAAACTGCTCAATGTCAAAATACAGATAAACCTCAGCACCCAACAGCTCGTATACACGAATAGTAGCTTCAATTACGCTGTCTGGTGAATTAGAAATGTAAGCCTCCTCATCATGTACATCCTCAGGACGAATACCAAGAACAACGGTCTTGCCAACATAATTGCCCTCAACCAATTTCTTAGCTTTTCCTACAGGAACCTTAATATTATGTCCGCCAAAGCTCAGGATTACATCTGAGCCATTCTGCTTTACAACTGCATCAATCAGGTTCATCTGAGGAGATCCAATGAAACCTGCAACGAAAAGATTCTTCGGTCTATCATACAGATTCTGAGGAGAATCTACCTGCTGAACCACACCATCCTTCATAACAACGATTCTGGTACCAAGTGTCATAGCCTCTGTCTGGTCATGTGTTACGTAGATAATAGTAGTTTCCAGTCTCTGATGCAGCTTGGAGATCTCGATACGCATCTGCACACGAAGCTTTGCATCCAAGTTGGATAGAGGCTCGTCCATAAGGAATACCTTAGGATTACGAACGATAGCACGACCCATGGCAACACGCTGTCTCTGACCACCGGAAAGAGCCTTCGGTTTACGATCTAACAAATGCTCAATATCAAGAATCTTAGCAGCCTCATGTACGAGCTTATCAATCTGATCCTTCGGAGTCTTTCTCAGCTTAAGTCCGAATGCCATATTGTCATACACGGTCATATGAGGATACAGAGCATAGTTCTGGAAAACCATCGCGATATCTCTGTCCTTCGGCTCAACATCATTAACCAACTTATCGCCAATCCAAAGCTCACCGGAGCTAATCTCCTCCAGACCTGCAACCATACGAAGTGTAGTAGACTTACCACATCCAGAAGGGCCAACGAATATGATGAACTCCTTATCTTCAATTTCAAGATTGAAATCCTTAACTGCTACAAAGCCGTTAGGATAAACCTTACAAATATTCTTCAGTGATAAACTTGCCATTTCTTTTCCTCCTAAAAATAGATGTTATTATGTTTCATTTTCTTAACTACATCTATTGTACACTATACGTAAAAAAAAAGAAATAGTGTAAATGTCAAAAATTCCTGTGGCAATTTGGTTATTTTGTATATTGCTTTCACCATTTATTGACGTTCCTCAATAAATCCCTCTCCAAACACTTCCCTAGCATCGCTCACTGTCATAAAGGCGTTTTTGTCAATTTTTTTCACAATTTCCTTTAACTTGACAATCTCCTTTTTTGATACCACACAGATAAGCATCCTCTTTTGATTTCCTGAATACATTCCCACAGCATCTAGCCCTGTCACACCCCGGTCGAGCTCCTTGAGAATCTGCTCTGCAATCTCTTTATAGGAATCCGATATAATATATGCCATCTTTGAAAATTTAAGCCCCTCAAGCAGTCCATCTGACACCTTTGCCACAAGATAAATACAGATAATCGCGTATAATGTCTTATTTAGTCCAAATACCCACGCACCAGCCAGCACAATCAGCCCGTCCAAAATCTGCATAATTCTCGCTATGGAATAATGGCGCATATAATGCTGTATTATCGCAGCCATCGTGTCAGTACCTCCGGTGGTTGCATCTGCCAAAAGCACCAGTCCAATGCCAGCTCCGCTAATCACACCGCCAAAGATTGAAGCAAGAAAAATATCATCTGGCATTAGATTCATCTCAGGAATGTAGAGAAGTGCCACAGACAGCCATATGGTAGCAAAACAAGTTTTGGCAATATAATGCCAACCCTTTATGCGCACTGCCACCAAAAAAAGAGGCACATTGAGCAGCAAGTTCGTCAGCCACAGAGGAATACCTTCCCCCATAATATGTGATGTCAGATTCTTTATAATAATTGCGATGCCTGAAAAGCCACCAGTGATCAGTGAAACTGGATCATAGATTCCCTTAATTGCCAAAGCCATCAGGCTGGTGCCTGCCATAATCATCAAATATTGAAACCATTTGGGTCTTGTTTTCATAACTATCCTCTCTTCTGTACTAGAATAACCAGTTTCCAAACCTATATACAAATTTGCCTCAAGGCAAAATTATGAAATCCTCTTTTCTTTTACAGCATTTCATGCTATACTACCTTTACCAAGTATTTCCTAAAGTAAGGAGGGATTCATATGGAACTCGGTTCAATATCGAATACACTTAATACACGAAATGTTTCTTCTCAGTTCGATGCTGCTATACTTCGCAAGAGTATGGACTCCATGGAAGAAATGGGAGACAGCATGATTAAAATGATGGAGCGTTCTGTCTATCCAAATCTTGGACAGAACATTGACACTACTGTCTAAACTGCCTCAAAAAACGAGTGTGTCGATCAGACACACTCGTTTTTTATTTGCGTGGGCGAGTAGGGGAAACATCGTTCCCCTACTTGATGACACAGACCCGCGCAGTGGAACTATGCTCCTAAGCCTAGCCATCCCACTATTTGATTGCCACTGCCTCTATTTCGATCAGGACATCTTTTGGCAGGCGTGCCACCTCCACACAGGATCTAGCTGGATATACTCCTGTAAAATACTTCGCATATATCTCGTTCACCTTTGCAAAATCATCCATATTTTTAATAAAAACGGTAGTCTTAACCACCTTCTCTGTGCTGCTTCCCGCCTCTACCAACAGTGCAGCAAGATTTCCAATCGCCTGCTCCGCCTGTGCCTCAATTCCATCTGGTATATTTCCGGTAGAAGGCACTACTGGGATAACTCCCGATGTATATATCATGCCATTCACCTCAATCGCTTGAGAATATGGTCCAATTGCCGCAGGAGCCTTATCTGTACTAATTGCTGTTTTCATATTTATCCTCATCTCCTCATTTTTATTTCATATATTCTATAGTAGTATCTGTAATTTTTATCCTGTTTTCCTTCAACAGCCTTCCAACAGCACGCTTAAATGCATTTTTACTCAGCGAAAATTCTTTTCGTATGCGCTCTGGATCTACATTCTTGTCCGTAAAGGGCAGCACTCCTTTATAACGCTCCATCACCTTCAGTATCTGCTCACAATCATCATCCATCTGCAGATAAGCTTTCTTTCTAATACTTAGATTTAACTTCCCATCTTCACGCACACCTGTCACCCTCGCCTCCACCACAGTACCCGGCAAAAGAGTGGCAAAGATCTCCTTTCTTGGAATTACGGCATGGTATTTGTTATCAACTGCCACAAACGCGCCAATCTCCTCATGTATCTGATAGACAGTGCCATGTACCACATCATCCTTTTTGTAAGGGGAATCATCTCGCAGGAAATCATAGATATGCATTGTCCCGCATAGACGGCTGCTCTTGTCCACATAGAGCGCCACCAAATACTCCCTGCCCACCTCCGGCGCAAAGAGCTGTTCCTTATATGGCACCAACAGATCCTTCTCAAGACCCCAGTCAAAAAATGCACCAATATCATTTATCTCCACTGTTCTGAGTTGTGCAATCTCTCCTAGTTGCATGCGAGGCTCTCGCACGGTCGCTATCAACCGATCCTCGGAATCGCGGTAGATAAAAACTGTAATTTCATCTCCGGGCTTGGTATTCTCCGGCACCTGTTTTATGGGGAGAAGTACCTTCTCCTCATGCCCCGGCTGACCGAGATAGACACCAAAATCTACCATATTAATCACTGTCAGCTTCTGTTTTACTCCTATTTCAATCATACATATCCCCATTTCTCGATACATTTCTCAACAAAAGAACCACCCTTGCTCCCATTTGCCTGTTTTAACAGACGTATAAATCAGGATGTGAAATATAAATTTCACATTACTTTCTTGAAAAGGCTATAACTGCATAGGGTTTTCGTCCTTCGTCATTCAGAGAGATCACCCAACCATCCTCTACGCTTGCGGCAACTGGATAGATACTATTTCCATACACAGCAGACTTTCTGTACTCTGCGCGCAATGAGCGGATCTCACTTACATGTGGTACATACTCCTGTGCCATCTGAATATATTGCCCATTGTTTACATGGCCATTTGTATCTATCTGATGTCTTCTGATAGGAAACGGTTCCTCCGCCACTCCACCCTCTGGCACTGCTATTTTGCGCTCGGCATAGTTCATCTCAAGCTTCGGTTCCCTTCCATAACTTTGTTCTATGTTCTCCGTGATTCTTGCTGGTCGGCTTTTATTCCAGTCATAAAATACCCATATGGAATTTGCCTTTACCAGATATCTTTTTTCACTATCATATAGAGCAAAATTCCGATAACCATAAATTCCCTTAAAGCCATAGGCCCATGTCCCGACTGTGATTCTTTCCGCAAGCACAGGAAGTCTCTCTATCTGTATCTGCCATGAATTAAGCAGCCACACCTTCCCATGCTCTCTCAGATACTCCACTCCTAGCCCCATTTCTTCCGACTGAAACGTGCTGCAGTCCTGCATATAATTGATCACAGAGTTCAATGCCAACGCGCCGCTCTCATCAATTTCGCTATAGCGCACTCGGCTCTCAAATGTATACATCTCGTTCCTCTCTGTCTTTTATTTCCTCTCAAATTCCTCTATTGCGGATCTCAGCGAGGCAAATTCATTACTATATATCAATTCCAACAGTTCATTTAACTGTCTTAAGCAGATCTGAAGCTCGTCCCTCTGTATCATCCCCTTCTCATCTGCCTCAGCCAGCTCATCCAGATCTAAGACCTTTACATAACCATCTGGCAATATCACTACATCTGCCAGCAGATCTGTGAAAATATAGGTCTTTGTCTCTGGCGTGTATTCTGTCTTAATAATATCACAATACCAGAAGAGAAGTGAGCCATCCTCCTTTAATATCTTGGATATCTTAATCCCTTTTTTAAGCAGATAGCAAGAGATTCCACCAAAAAAATCCTGTCTCGGCTTTAAGCATTTCCATCTGGTAACTATAACATTCTCGTCCAGCCTTAAAATCTCATCATCCTTAAGCTCTACACATTCTTCAGGAATCAAGCGTTTTCTGTAAAGCCTACACTCTCCCATATCTCCCTCCTCTCTACACCTTCAGCATAATATCACGGTTAGTATGTGTATACTGATAATATGCCACACCAGCCGCGTCAAGCATACGCTTCGATGCCATCACAGCGGGAGTGTCTGAATATTTATCGCTGTCATATACAATCGTTCTTATTCCTGACTGTATAATAGCCTTCGCGCACTCATTGCAGGGAAAAAGCGTTACATAGAGCTTTGCGCCCTCCAAGCTTCCCCCTCGATAATTTAGAATCGCGTTAAGCTCTCCATGTGTGGAGTACACATATTTATTATCCAGCGGATCGCCCTCTCTGCACCATGGAAATTCGTCATCAGAGCAGCCATTTGGGAAACCATTATAGCCCATAGACAAAATCTTATTATCCTGACTGACAATACAAGCCCCAACCTGTGTGCCGGGATCCTTCGACCGCATGCCAGACAAGATCGCCACTCCCATAAAATACTCATCCCATGAAATATAATCTGTTCTTTTCTCTCCCACAGCCCTCTCCTTCCTTATTTTGTACCAAAGATACGATCCCCCGCATCTCCCAGCCCCGGTACAATATATCCGTGATCATTCAAATGCTCATCTAGCGCCCCGACATAGATATCCACCTCAGGATGATCTACTTTCATGCGCTCCACACCCTCAGGTGCTGCGATAATACACATAAAGCGAATATTTCTCACACCTTTTTCTTTTAGAAGCCGAATGGCGGCGGACGATGAACCTCCTGTCGCCAGCATAGGATCAACGACAAACACATCCCTCTCTGCGCAGTCCTCAGGCAGCTTACAATAATATTCCACCGGCTCCAGCGTATCTGGATCGCGATACAGGCCAATATGCCCAACCTTCGCCGCTGGAACCATAGTGAGCATCCCTTCTACCATGCCAAGTCCTGCGCGGAGAATTGGCACAATAGCCATCTTCTTACCCTGAAGCTCCATCGCTGTCATCTTACAGATAGGTGTCTCAATCTCCACGCTGGAAAGTTTTAGATCTCTAGTTGCCTCATAGCACATCAGCATCGCTATCTCGCTGATCATCTCCCTAAATTCCTTTGAACCTGTTTCTTTTCTGCGGATAATCCCAATCTTATGTTGAATCAGCGGATGATCCATAATAAATATCTTTGACATAAATCCTCCTATTGCTCTATCTGCTGAATTCGCCTTTTATGACGTTCATCCTCAGAAAAAGGTGTATCCAAAAATGTATCTACAATCTTTATCGCAAGTCCTGATCCAACAACTCTGCCGCCCAGACACAACACATTCGCATCATTGTGCTGTCTTGTCGCCTCCGCGCAGAAGCAATCTGTACAGAGTGCAGCGCGGATGCCGGGTACCTTGTTCGCCGAGATCGAGATCCCTATACCTGTACCACAGATCAGGATCCCCTTGTCGCTTCTTCCCTCTGTCACCTCATGCGTCACCAGCCTCGCATATACTGGATAATCGCATGAGCTTTCATCATAACAGCCAAAATCTTTATATTCGATATTCCGCTCTTTAAGATGCTTCATAATCTCCTGCTTTAACGCATAACCGCCGTGATCACTTCCTATCGCAATCATATCTGTCCTCCCTTGTACTCCTCCAAAAACAACTTCTCTGCCACCAGCTTGACCAACACGCTGACCCGCTCAAAACATTCTATATACTCCTTCAGATCGCCTCCTGCCGGGTCCTCCAGATCACCCTCGCCATCCAGAAATTCATTGATGGTATATACATTGATCGCTGATTCGTACCTCTCATAAATTCCCCTTTTCTGCTGTTCTGTCATCGTGAGCACCAAAGTGCGCTCACTGAGATCCTCCTCCTTAAATGGGATTGAATTGGGATGAAACAGTGGAACACCAAGACTCTCCGCCGCTTTTGCCGCCTTTGGATTAATGGGCTCTGGAAATAACACCACCATCCCTCTTGAGGCTGTGGTCAGCGCCCTGCCCCTAATCAGCCCCTTCATAACCCCCTCCGCCATCGGACCTTTACATGTGTCATCAGACGATACAAAGATCACTCTGTCATATTTCTCCATACTGTTTCTCCTTACAGTCTGATAATCTGGTGCCCTGCCGCTTTGAGCAGCCGGTTCATAATCGCCTGTCCAAGATCCTGCTGCGAAAAAGCCTCTGAAAAAATATATTGTGTTCCCAGCTCATCAAACTCTCTAAGTACCGCAAACAGATGCCGCGCTATTGTCTCCTCATCCTGTCTTGTCCCAATAATCCTGACATCCCCTCCATGATAAAACTTGCGCGTCTCCTCCGTCGCTATAATTCCGGTCCGGTATCCCTGCCGCCGTTTTTCCTCCGCCAGTCTCTCAATCTCCTCTGCCGCCTTATCAAGGTCTCCTTCCACTATCGTAAGCTCTGCCTTAGGTGCATAATGGCGATATTTCATTCCCGGTGCCTTGGGCTTTACCCCCGGCGCAGCCTCCTCCATCAGCGAGGGGTCTATCTGCAACTGCTCAATCACCCTCTTTAACATCGGGACTGTAATATAACCGGGTCTTAATAACATCGGAGGATCGACTGTCATATCAACAATCGTTGACTCCAAGCCAATCCCTACACTTCCTCCATCTATCAGCATATCAATCTTGCCCGCCATATCCTCCCATACATGCTCTGCCATCGTAGGGCTGGGGCGCCCTGATGTATTGGCACTGGGCGCAGCAATCGCCGTCCCGCTCCTTCTTATCAGCTCTCTGATCGCTGGATGCGAAGGCATGCGCACCGCCACTGTCTCAAGCCCGCCCGTGATTCCATAAGGAACCTCCTTCCTCTTCTCAAAAATCAGCGTGAGTGGTCCCGGCCAAAAACATTTCATCAATTTATCCGCGTCCTCTGTCACCTTGTCAGTTATGCGCTCCAAGTCCTTACGGTCTGCGATGTGGAGAATTAAGGGATTATCCGTCGGTCTACCCTTCGCGGCGTAGATCTTTCTCGCCGCATCTTCGCTCATGCCATCAGCTCCAAGACCATATACCGTCTCTGTCGGAAATGCAACAAGACCACCGCGACGAATAATCTGCGCCGCCTGTTGATAGATGTCCTCATCGTCTGGGGAAGCTGTGAGCTTTCTAATAATTGTATCCATCTCGCCCTCATTTCTGCACGGCAAACACCGCACATAACAGAATTTGCAAATATCTATAATATGCATGAGTATACCACATTGTTGGAATTTATGCAATTTTTTGTTGTGCTCAAGGCATACTTTTTCGGAAATATTTCGTTATAAGAGATATCTTTTTGAAAAAGATCCACTTTCGTCAAGCCCTGTAAATAAGCTTCTACTCCTTCTTCTCTAATAAACTATCTCCCTCCTCATTCTGTCTTATGGAAAAATTCATATACCTGTCGTGCCGCTGGTTCATTCATTCCGGGAACTTCTTTTAATGTATCTATATCTGCATTACGAATCTCTTCCAGCCCTTTAAAATATCTCATCAGTGCCCTTCTTCTAGTTTTGCCAATCCCATGAATATCATCCAAGATCGAGTGCACCTGCTCCTTAGACCGCAGGCTTCTGTGATATTCGATGGCAAATCGATGTGCTTCGTCCTGTATTCGTGTGATAAGGCGGAAGCCCTCACTGTTTCGGTCAATGGGTATCTCTTGATTGTTATAATACAGCCCTCTAGTCCTATGATTGTCGTCCTTAACCATACCACATACTGGTATTGCAAGCCTTAGCTCATCAAGCACCCGCAGAGCCACATTGACCTGCCCCCGCCCGCCATCCATCATAATTAAGTCTGGAAAACGAGTAAAACTTCCATATTCGTTATCCCCACTATTTTTCAGCTCCTCCATCCCATGCTCAAATCTTCGTTTTAGAACTTCCTCCATGCTGGCATAATCATCTGGACCGACCACAGTGCGGATCTTAAATTTTCGGTAATCACTTCTCTTTGGCTTCCCGTCTTCATATACAACCATAGATCCAACTGACTCCATACCACTGGTGTTCGATATGTCAAAAGCTTCTATTCTTTGTATTCCTGAAAGACCTACCCACTCCTCTATCTGATGAAGGGCACCGCGCGTGCGAAGCTCCTCTCTCTTTATTTTCTCCCTATCCTTCTCAAGCACCATGCTGGCATTTTTAAATGCAAGCTCAACTAACCTCTCCTTCTGCCCTTTTTTTGGCACACGAATATATACTCGCTGTCCTTTCTTTTTTGATAACCATTCTGTGAGCAGTTCTTCCTCCTCCGGCATTGCCTGAAGCATAAGCTCTCTTGGAATAAATGGAGTCCCCGCATAATATTGTTTTATAAAGCTTTCCAATATCTGACCCTTCTCTTCCTGAACCGCCACATTTAGATGAAAATGTTCTCTTCCAATCAGCTTGCCGCCTCGAATAAAAAATACCTGAACAACTGCATCATTTCCATCGCAAGAACAGGCTATCACATCTCTGTCCTCCATCTCACTGCTTGTGATCTTCTGTTTCTGTGCTATCTGCTTTACACTGTTCCAGAGATCTCGATATTCCACCGCCTGCTCATATTCCATTGCCTCGGACGCAGTGAGCATCTTCTCCTCAAGACTCTTTAATATTCCATCATAGTTTCCATTTAAAAAATCCATCGCTTTTTGAATGGATTCTCTGTAATCCTCTTTGGAAATATAGCCCTGACAGGGAGCTTGACACTGCTTAATATGGTAATTCAAACATGGACGACTTTTTCCTATATCCTTTGGCAGACTTTTGTTGCAGGTGCGTATCTGATATAGCTTTCTTAAAAGCTCAAGTGTATCCTTAACTGCACCAGCGCTGGTATAGGGACCATAATACTTGGATTTATCTTTTTTCATATCCCGCGCAAATAAAATCCTTGGAAATTCCTCATAAACTGTCACTTTAATATATGGATAGCTCTTATCATCCTTAAGCATTGTATTATAGCGCGGTCTGTGCTCTTTAATGAGATTACATTCTAACACAAGTGCTTCCAGCTCAGAATCTGTGATAATATATTCAAATCGCCGAATATGAGATACCATCTGCTCAATCTTCGCCGATTTATTCCTGCTGCTCTGAAAGTACTGGCGCACTCTATTTTTTAAAACTATCGCCTTGCCAATATAGATAATCTCATCCTTCTCACCATGCATAATATAGACACCCGGCTTTGCGGGCAGCTTTTTTAATTCCTCTTCAATCTGAAACATATCTATCCCTCTAAAAACGCTGCTTCTCTTGCATACTCCTGCATCTTTTCTATCTCATTATCCGTAAAATGATAATACTGCTTTAAAAACGCATATTCCCTCTCTAATGTAGTGTTTGAAACTGTCATATTGTCTGTATTCACTGTTATTCGGACACCACGGTCAAATAATGTGCGAATTGGATGGCTGTATGGATCTTTCGCAAGCTTTGTGTGAAGGTTGCTTGTCGGACATACCTCCAAAGTGATTTTTTCGCAGACCAATCTCTCCACCAATTCCTCATCTTCAACAGCACGCACTCCATGCCCCAAGCGCGTCGCTCCGAATTCCAAAGCATATCTGACACTCTCCGGTCCAGCCGCCTCCCCAGCATGTATGGTATATTTTATCCCCGCTTCTTTTACCTTACAAAACAATTCCCTGTAATTTTCTGTGGGAAACAACGCCTCTGCCCCAGCAAGATCAACGCCAAGAACACCCTTCCCACAATATTTTTTCGCTGACGCCAGTGTTCTTTCATTTAACAACTCATTCCCCCTCCCCCTCATAAAGCAAAGAAGCAATCCTGTCTGTAGAGAAGGATATGTCTTTTGTCCTCTATTCATGCCGCTGATCGCCGCCTCAACCACCTCATCCATGCTCATACCACCATTTAGGGAAAGCTGTGGAGCAAATCGTATCTCAGCATACGTAAGTCCTTGCCCGGCAAGATCCTCACACAGTTCAAACACTACCCGCTCCATAGCTTCTGGCTTTTGCAAAACCAACAGAGGTAGATCAAAACATTTTAAGTATTCTGTCAGATTATTACAGTCCTCCGCCACCTGCAGGCAACGCGCGAGTTCCTCCCTAGACGAAACAGGAAGCCTGATTCCCTGCTCCACCGCAAGCTCCCACACCGTATCTGGGCGCAAAGAACCATCAAGATGTACATGCAAATCAATTTTCATACAACCCCTCCTTCCTTTAGCCATAACCAAAGCAACATCTAATCACCACACGAAAATCCTCCGCTTATACACTACGCATAAAGAAAAACGGCCAGAAATTTCTGACCGCATCCCCTATTCTACATACAATGTATCATTTTGCTCCCGAATCCGATAGAACATAGGGCGCTCCTCTAGTTTTTTATTAGGCGAATGAAGCGTAAGATATAGTTCTCCATCCAGCCCCGTAAATATCATGCCGTGTCCGCCATTTTTGGAAAACAGCAGCCTATCCTCCTGACTCCATGCCCCAGTTATATCCCCATTGTCTGAGTAAGCAAGCGCTTCTGTATACCCCTCCTGTCCAAAGCTGGACCACAAAAGTATCAGTCTGCCTGATTTTGTTCTATACAGAAATGGACCATCCGTGACATAATTTTTCCCCGGACGGTTTGGATTTTCATGAGCCACTACCCAGCTTTCTGCCTCTGATGCGGCAAACAGTTTCACGGGATCACCGACGGATGCCTTCAAATCCTCCGTAAGCTCCACCGCACAAATAGTTCCATCATGGATCTGCACCCACTCATGCACAAAAACCATATATGGCTTTCCCTCCGGGCTGACATAAAATGTACCATCAATACATTCCCAGTCCTTCGGCGTCACCTGCCTATCACTGTGCTCCACAAAGGGACCCAAAGGATTATCCGCCCGCAGTATCTGTGTGCCGCCATAAATTCCCTCTCCTTTAAAGGTAGCAAACATATAATAGGCTCCTTTATAAGGATGAACCTCCGGCGCCCAACAATTCCTGTCTGCCCAGAAGCCCTCTGGTTTATGAAAAACCTCATACGGTCCTTCCCAATCCTCAAGATTCTTGCCCACATAGCAGTCAAAGCCTGTCGCCTCACCCCAACAGGTCTCTGCGCGCGTGCCGTACATATAATATGCTCCGTCACACACCAGCACATACGGATCACGAATATTAATCTCCCAGCTCTTCAATCTGCACATCCTCCTTGACAATCACTTTATCTTCTGCCTGTTCTGTCTGCTGCTCCTCTCCTCGCACCTCATGAAAAATCTCCATAAACTCTTTTCCTGTAATGGTCTCCTTCTCAAATAAAAATTCAGCAATTTTATCCAAGACATCTCGATTATCCGCAAGCAATTCCCTTGCGCGCTCAAAGGCACCCTTCAGCACCTTCATAACCTCTTGATCAATCTCCGCTGCTGTGGCATCGCCGCAATTGAGCACAGCGCGCCCGTCCAGATAACGATTCTCAATACTCTCAAGACTCATCAAGCCAAATTTCTCTGACATTCCATACTGCGTGATCATCGCTCTTGCTATCTGCGTTGCCTTCTCAATATCATTCGATGCGCCTGTTGTCACAGTGTCAAACACCAGTTCCTCTGCGGCACGACCAGCAAGCAGTGTCACCAGCCTCGCCTCCAGCTCATCCTTGCTCATCAGATACTTTTCTTCCTCTGGCACCTGCATCACATAACCCAAAGACCCCATCGTTCTTGGGACAATCGTAATTTTCTGCACTGGCTCTGCATCCTTTTGAAGCGCAGTGACAAGCGCATGGCCAACTTCATGATAGGCAACTGTCCGCTTTTCCTTTTCCTTCAGAATCCGATCCTTTTTCTCCTTGCCGGCGATCACAACCTCCACCGACTCAAACAGATCTGCCTGATTCACCACATTCCTGCCACGCTTAACCGCAAGGATCGCCGCCTCATTGATCATATTGGCCAGATCCGATCCAACTGCACCTGATGTGGCAAGTGCTATCTCATCAAGATTCACACTGTCGTCCATCAGCACATCCTTCGAATGTACGCGCAATGTCTCCAGCCTTCCCTTTAAATCTGGCTTGTCCACTATAATTCTTCGGTCAAATCGCCCCGGCCGCAACAGAGCTTTGTCCAAAACCTCTGGTCGGTTAGTCGCGGCAAGAATCAAGAGCCCCTTTGAAGTATCAAAACCATCCATCTCCGAGAGAAGCTGATTGAGCGTCTGCTCTCTCTCATCATTACCACCATAGCGAGTATCTCTGGTCTTTCCGATCGCATCAATCTCATCAATAAAAATAATACAGGGTGCCATCTGCTGTGCTTGTTTAAATAGATCCCTCACTCTTGAGGCACCGACACCGACAAACATCTCCACAAAATCTGAGCCGGCAAGAGAGAAGAATGGTACCTTCGCCTCACCCGCAACTGCCTTGGCAAGCAGTGTCTTACCTGTACCGGGAGGTCCCACAAGAAGCGCACCTTTAGGGAGCTTAGCGCCAATCTTTACATATTTTCCCGGATTATGAAGAAAGTCCACAATCTCTGTGAGCGATTCCTTTGCCTCATCCTGACCAGCTACATCCTTAAAGGTGACACCTGTTGATTTCTCCACATATACCTTTGCTGTGCTCTTTCCAACACCCATCATGCCACCGCCACTGCGAGTCATTCTTCTCACAAAAAATCCAAGCACTGCATACATCAGCACAACAGGAAGCACCCACACCAGCAGAAAATCAAGAATTGCCGATCCAGAATCCTGAACTGGCACATCAAACTGTACACCATTCGCCTCACATGCCTCATATAGTGTTGTGCGATCCACTCCAAAACCGGTATAATACGTAAATTCCAGCATTGGACTGACCTGTTTCTTTGGCACGATAACAATTCGATCAGATTCCACACGGACGGCCTCTATCTCACCCGCTTCCATCTTGCTCACAAATTCTGTATATGAAATGTACTTCGTTGTACTGCTTTTGATCCAGCTATTCATAAAGCTGATCAACGTCAGCATCAGCAGCCCTGAGATCACCAGAATAATAATTGTCTGTGTATTCTTGGGCAGCTTATTACTGTTCCTGTTTTTGTTTTCGTCCATAACTCCTCCTACATCAGTATGTACTGGCAATCGCCAGTCTACTCCATTATAGGATTTGTCACCAGATAAATCAATATACATATTATAAAATTTTACTAATAATTCATAACTTCTTGTAGGATAAGTGTACTTTCATTATTTTCGGTAGAGGCCCGTATAGCCAGTCCGCTGTTTCCTCCGTCACCCCGCTCCCGCTTAGTGAAAAACGTAACGGATACTAAGCTCGTGAAATACCTCGCTAAGTACCGACGTTTTTCAATAGGTTCCTTGAGGAAAACAGCGGACTGGCTATACTGCTTTGCTGAATATTATAGATACGTTGTGATTCTTCATATACTTGCAGCTCTATATCTATTTTTGTGAGCAACGAGCTAAGTGGAACAGTAGCAGTAAGCGTTATCTACACTAGATATAAGTATAAAATGCTGCATTATCTTACAATAACTTGTATATGTTTTTCTTAATGCGACAGCCCCATATGGTGACTACCACGAGAGTGAAAAACCCCACTGCAATGGGATTTTTCACTTTGTTCACATTCATAGAACATCAAATTCACTTAAAAGAAACAACAGAAACAATATATGATTTAATACAAGCAAAATTACAACGTGTTTTGCCTAACTAATAAAAACAGTCCGGCGAACTGCCTGTGGTTCTCAAGGAACCTATTGAAAAACGCCGGCGCTTAGCGAGGTAGTTTCGAGCTTAGTGTCCGCTGCGTTTTTCACTAAGCGGGAGCGGGGTGACGGAGAACCACAGGCAGCTCGCCGGACGGACCTTTCCCGAAAATGATGAAAAAACACTTATCCTACAAGAAGTTATACTTTATAAAAAGCTGCTGCCTCCACAAATCCTTGAAATAACGGATGTGGCCTGTTTGGTCTGGATTGAAATTCAGGATGTGCCTGTGTCGCAAGAAACCATGGATGAGATGGGATCTCGATTATCTCTACAATTCGTCCGTCTGGTGAAACACCAGAAGACTTCATTCCTTTTTCCGCAAGCTGTTCTCTGTAATCATTATTTACCTCATAGCGATGACGATGGCGCTCTGTTATTCTTTCTTTTCCATACAGAGCATACGCTCTCGACGATCTATCCAGCAAGCATGGATAGGCCCCAAGCCTCAGTGTCCCGCCTATATCCTCCACACCATTCTGCTCTGGCATAAGATGTATAACCGGATGACTACTTGCAGGAGCAAACTCTGCACTATGTGCATCCTCATACTGCAAAACATGTCTTGCAAACTCCACAATGGACAGTTGCATCCCCAGACATAATCCCAAAAATGGGATTTTCTGAACCCTTGCATAGGAAATGGCACATATCATTCCCTCTATCCCTCTATCTCCAAAGCCTCCCGGCACAAGTATGCCTTCACTTCCCCCTAATAGTTCCTTCACATTATCTTCTGTCACCTGCTCTGAATCCACCCACCGAATCTTTACTCGGATCTTTCCCGGAACACCACCATGCTTTAATGCTTCCACCACACTGATATATGCATCATGTAGTTGTGTATACTTTCCAACAAGAGCAATTTCTGTCTCTCTTACTGGATTACGAAAAGCATGAATCATCGTTTCCCAATCTTGAAGCTCTGGCTTCGGACATGGAAGCTTCAGACACTCACATACCACCTCAGCAAGATGTTCTCTCTCCATGGCAAGAGGCGCCTCATATAGAATATCCACATCCAGATTCTGAAGAACATGAGAGCTTGGCACATTACAAAAAAGTGCAATTTTGTCCTTCACACCTTGATCCATAGCATATTCAGAACGGCATACAATTATGTCCGGCTGTATTCCAATTCTCTGAAGCTCCTTCACACTTGCCTGTGTTGGCTTCGTCTTCATCTCACCAGAAGCTTTCAGATATGGGATCAATGTCACATGAATTAATATGGCATTGTCATGCCCCACATCATGCTGAAACTGACGGATCGATTCAAGAAATGGCTGACTTTCTATATCTCCCACTGTACCACCAACCTCTATTATGGCAATTTTCAGCTTATCATCAACATTCTCTCTGTAAAAATGTTCTTTGATCTCATTGGTAATATGAGGGATCACCTGAACTGTGCCGCCGCCATAATCACCTCTTCTTTCCTTATTTAACACAGACCAATAGATCTTTCCTGTAGTGATATTGGAATTTTTATTCAAGCTTTCATCAATAAATCTCTCATAATGCCCCAGATCCAGATCTGTCTCCGCCCCATCATCTGTCACAAAAACTTCCCCATGCTGTATTGGATTCATGGTCCCCGGATCAATATTTATATAGGGATCAAATTTCTGCATTGTCACCTTATAGCCGCGCGCTTTTAAAAGCCTCCCCAAAGATGCCGCCGTGATTCCCTTTCCAAGGCCAGATACCACTCCTCCTGTCACAAAAACATACTTTACTGCCATATCAATCACTCTCCCAACTCTACATAAACCTAATCGAAACCACATCAAAGGTTTGCAAACATCGAGTAAGGGCATGTCATTCTCCCCTGCTCGCCGCGCGGGGCGCGTGCGGCTCTCACTGCCAATTTCCCTTCGCGCCTCTGCGCATAAAAATAGGTGACTTTTACAAGCCACCTCTCCCTTGAAGTACATCAAAAAAACCTCTTTCGGTTCCCGTCTATTCACTTTTACAGAAATATATTATATATCAAAATAGAAAAAAATACTAGCATCATTTTCAGAAAGTAGTCTCCGATCGACAATATTTATGATAGAATATCAGTGAAGACAACTCTTGACACTTATTCCCTCCTATACTTGGATAAAAACCAGAAACTGGTCGACAGTCTGAACCAGTTCCGCCGGACATCGCCAGCAGAAGAAAACACTTAAAGCTCTACACAGATTGTGGTATATTGAACAAGTATCACCTCTTTTTTATGAACCTGTCTATGGAGGAAGCTATTGCGTAAATCCCTATTCCGATAATTATTGATAAAAACAGATTCTGTGTATAATGGTATAATCCTATGAGCATCAAGATAATAGGTATAGCTGCATTTTTGAATATTTTATGTCCATCCATTTTCCCCTTTATAATTCCTTCCCATTAAATACTTTTACAGATACCATTACAGATAAAGCCAATGCTACGACACGTTCTTTGAATACCTTTGTGTTTCTGTTCATATCCTGTCCAAATAACTTAATAATCCCGGAATTGAATTTTACTAGCCCTAAAATAGACCTGATTGTAGTTGTTTTCCCGAACCATTGACACCTATCAATCCAGTGATGCTGTTATCCGGCAGGAAAATGAAATATCTGTCAATGAACAATCCGTGTAAGACTTATTTAATTTTGATATTTCTAAAATGTTTTCCATATAGAACCTCCTCGCATATATTTTCGAGCTTATTTGTCCATATATTATTCCATCTCTGGATATTTTTGTAAAAACATTTCACTTGCTGCCGATAATCCTTCATGGTGTTTTCGATAAGATTCACTTAACTGGCACATTGCCGGAATAAATATGTCATTATA
>CAJUOO010000020.1 GCA_910588535.1 uncultured Lachnospiraceae bacterium
CTCGCTAAGTACCAACGTTTTTCAATAGGTTCCTTGAGGAAAACAGCGGACTGGCCATACTACTTTGCAGACTTTCTTTCTTCCATAATTAATATAAATAAAATTGTAAGTAGGAAATTAGTTCAATATTACGTAAACTTCCTATCAATCCTATACAAACAGAATTACAGCGTATTTCGCCTAATTGATAAAGCAGTCCGGTAAACTGCCTGTGGTTCTCAAGGAACCTATTGAAAAACGCCGGCGGTTAGCGAGGTAGTTTCGAGCTTAGCGTCCGCTGCGTTTTTCACTAAGCGGGAGCGGGGTGACGGAGGACCATAGGCAGTTCGCCGGACGGACCTTTCCCGAAAATGATACAACATTTTTCATGACAGCTAAAATAAAAAAATAGTTGTTTGGCCATATGGACCTCTCTAAAAATAAATCTATAGAACAATTGAGCAAAAAATTAATGTTATCCACATAATACTTCTCATAGTTATATGATAAAATCTGCACAGACAGCAGCCCAACTATTTCCTCCATCACCACACGAATACTTATCCCATCTCCTGCATACATTGTAACAACTAATATCTTAGAGGTTTTCTTTTGAAAAGCTATATTGAAGAGCGGGCTGTGGAAATAGCCAATTTTATTATTGACAACAATGCCACTGTGCGCCAGACAGCCAAGCAGTACGGTATCAGCAAAAGTACAGTACATAAGGATATGACAGAGCGTCTTTATGAGCTGAATCCTTCTCTCGCAGGGCAGGTGCGGAAGGTTTTAGATGTCAATAAATCAGAGCGCCATATCCGCGGTGGTCTGGCTACCAGAGAAAAGTACCTATCCAAACACAAAGAAATATGATATGATAGGAGCAAACAAAGGAAAAGAGGGAAGCTATGTACAACTATAGCCTGTTTCAGTGGATGATGTTTTTCTTCGTTTATTGCTTCTTTGGCTGGTGTATTGAATCCACAATTGTCTCGATAAGCAAGCGTCAACCGGTCAACCGTGGATTTCTGCGGATTCCCATGCTGCCACTATATGGAACTGGAGCTGTCTTAATCCTGTTTCTGACGATTCCAGTTAGAGAGAATATCATAGCTGTCTATCTGGTAGGTCTGATTGGAGCTACTGTTCTGGAATATATAACCGGCATGATTATGGAATCCCTGTTCAAGATGAAATACTGGGACTACAGCCATCACCGATTTCAGCTTCATGGGCGAATCTGTTTAACTTCCTCCCTGTTCTGGGGAGTTTTGTCCGTTGCCCTTATGGAATCGATCCACCCACCGATCGAGCACTGGATACTCAGTTTAAATCAGACTGTTGTGTCTGTCGGTGTGTGCATAACTGCTTGTCTTATGTTTGCAGATACCATTGTCTCAGCAAGGGCGGCACTTGACCTCGCCAAAGTTTTGGAACATCTATCTGCCGCACGGGAGGAGATCGAGCGTCTTGGTCTACAGCTAGACGAGCTTAGGGAAGCAGCACAGCAGCAGATTGAGGACATCAGAGAAGGAAAGGATAAGCTCAAGGAGCATATGGAAGAGATGAAAAAGCAACTAAGCGAATTGTCCACTGCGCGCGAATCAGAGATCGCACATCTGGGCTTCTTCAAGTCTGGGCTGTTAAAAGGGCATCCCACTGCTTACTCAAAGAAGTTTAATCTTACACTAAGAGAATTAAAGGAACGTATGTATACGAAAAAAAGATAGCTCCTATAGGCTATCTTTTTTTCATGCACAGAAGCATATGGAAATAATACTGCCGCACCATACATAGTTATTATCACAATTAAACATTCATCAATTTCGGGGGGATAGAGGAAGCTCCCCAGAGAGCTTCCTCCAGAGTTATGAAAATGTTAAGTTATCATATCATCTCTTTGATGATATGTCTCTATCATAAAGGATAAATGTGTCTATAGTTTGTACATTCTCTTAACTTATCATAAAAACCATAAAGAAACCTTTTCCAAAAATAAAATTTCTCTAAATTTCCACTGCTTGTTCCAGAAGAAACTCCAACACCTTATTATATAACAGGTTGTCCCTTATCTGATCTTCCCCTCCGTAATACTCCAAAAGTGCATCTCGCTCCATGCTGCTCTGACTCACTGCCTCATCAATCTCTTGATTTAGCTCCTCATCGCTCACGCTGATGCTCTCTTCCTTGGCTATCATCTCTAAAATCATATATTTTGCTGTCTCCTGCTGCCCATAAGACTGACAATCTTGATTAAAGTCTGCCTCTGTCATATTATTCGCAGCGAGCAGAGTAGGCAAATCTATGCCATACATTGTTGCAAGGCTCTGATAGTAGCTTTTCATCTCATCTGCATACTTTGTCACCTGATTCTGCGGATATCCCTTTATGGTTGTGTTCTTCTGCACCACCTCCCAGATCTGATTCAGCTTCTGGTTATCCTTGGCAAGCTGCAACTCCTCCTTCACATTCTCCGAATATGCAGCCACCGATTCAAAGGATGTATTTGCTGTTACCACCTCCTCGGTGAGCTCTGCGCCAACCACGCCGTTAATCCCCTTAACTGTCACAGTAAATACCACCGCTTTTCCAGAATAATCAGGATTCGGATCATATGGCTCTGGAAAATTAAGATTTAAGTCCACGGTTGCTCCCAGCTTTACGCCGACCAGACCTTCCTCAAAGCCGTCTATATAGAAGTTAGATCCGATTGTCAAGGACTGATTCTCTGCTGTCCCACCATCAAAAGCTACCCCGTCCATTGTACCAACATAATCAATCGTCACCGTATCACCATTTTCCACGGTATCACGAAAACGATTGGCAAGCTCTGCATCGATCTCCTCCTGTGTGACATCAGGCACAGCCGTGATCTCAATTCCCTTATACTGTCCCAGCGTCACATATTTGCTGTAGTCCTCAGAATCTGCCTTCTTCCCACAGCCAGCCAACACAAGCAAGGCGCACAGAGCTGCCGCCGCCATTTTTACCTTTTTTTTCATAAATAATCTCCTCTTCCATATATACTCTGTATATCTGCTACAGATATTTCTTAATCTTTTCAATCAACTCCTCATATTCTGCATCTGTGAGTGTCTTTCTCGCCGGATTCATCTCAAACACGCCTCCCCACTCGTAGCCATCCTTATATTTGGGCACCAGATGAAAATGAAGATGATGTCCGGTATCACCATACGCGCCATAATTGATCTTGTCCGGGTGAAACGCCTCCCTAAGCGCCCTTGAAACTTTTGCAACATCCGCAAAATAGTCATTCCTGTCCTCATCTGATAATTCAGTCATATCACCAATATGCGTTTTGTGTGCGACAATCACTCTGCCCTCATGGCTCTGCTCTTTAAAAAGATATACCTTGGAAGTCTTAAGCTCACAGATCTTAATTCCAAACTTCGCCACTAACTCACCTTCCATGCAGTACGCACAGTTTTTATCTACTGTCATATATTCCCTCATTTCTGCACTGCTTTTTGCGTATTTCAAGCTTGTGGATGCAGCGCGGACACAAGCTTGGGAGTGAAAGATTACTATGTTTCAACCTTCTCTCCTTCATTCTTTTCTTTGTATTATAACCGTTCTTTTCATTTTTTTCAATCTTTTACGAGTATAAAGTCCTCCGCATATGGAAGTGTCTCTATCCATCTGCAGAAAAGATGCCACTCTGCAAGCTTATGGTTCTTTCTGGCATAGTATATATTGGATGCATTTTCATAATTCATTGTCACTGTGCGCAACTGATTGTAACTGCTGGGAAGAAGCTGAATTAAGTCATACCAGTCCTGCTTATTCTTCGTATTCACATAGCGTAGTCGAACCTTCTCCAGATAAGAGAGCACCTGCTCCATAAAACCTCTCGTATCCTCTGTCATCTGATCACAGCTAAAATCCTCCATCCTAAACTCTTTGCTGTGTATCTTATGCATTGTACTCGTTGAATTAGCCACCGTTCCCACCTTATAGGTATCAAATTCCTTCCACCAATACAGCGGTGCTGTAATATCCACAGAGATAAAGATCTGACGGATAAATTTCCTGTGATCTGTCCCTGACTTTGCAAGCTTATTTCCAAGCTCCCTATCATTTTCTCCCAAGATAAAGTTTCCCTCTTCATCATACATACTGTCCATCCTCGCCCAGCTATTATGCGGATTTCTCGCGCCGCGAATGGCATTTTCCATATTCATCACTGTTGTTCTCTCTAAATGTATCATTTTATTTCTCCTGTTCATTCTTTTTCATACTTATTATACCCGATGCTTCCATCTGTTACAATGTCGACTTTTGCTATCTTTTATGATATGATATGTAATAGCACAAAGCCTGCCGTCCGCGCTGTCTTGGCAGGCTTTGTCACAAATTTAAGACAGCGCAGAAATGAGGCTTGCATGAGTAAAAAGATACTACGACGTATTATTCTGCCTATTGTTATGATTGTTGTTATCCTTTTTCTTGCCCTGAATTCCGTCTATACTATCAGAGAACAAGAACAGGCTGTCCTGACTACCTTCGGTGTTGCCAGCGCCGTAACAGACCCCGGACTACACTTTAAAATTCCATTTATTCAAAATGTCAAAAAAGTAAACACCACCATTCAAGGCTTTTCTATCGGCTATGATTCCAACAATTCCTCTGATGAATCCGAATCCTTGATGATTACCTCCGATTACAATTTTGTCAATGTAGACTTTTTTGTGGAGTATAAAGTGGCTGACCCAGTGAAAACACTTTATGCATCCGAAGAACCAGTAATTATTCTTAAAAATATAGCTCAGAGCTGTATACGAACTGTGATCGGCAGCTATGATGTCGACAGTGTTCTGACCACCGGCAAAAATGAAATTCAATCCGTAATACGAGAACGGATTATCTCACAGCTAGACCTGCATGATATAGGCATACAGCTTGTCAATATCACAATCCAAGATTCCGAGCCGCCCACAGCTGAGGTGATGGAGGCATTTAAGGCAGTGGAAACCGCCAAGCAAGGAAAAGAAACCTCCATTAATAATGCCAACAAATACAGGAATGAAAAGCTTCCTGAGGCAGAGGCACAAGTGGATCAGATTCTCCAAAATGCAGAGGCCGCCAAAGAGCAGCGAATTAACGAGGCAAACGGACAGGTAGCGCGGTTCAATTCCATGTACGCGGAATATATTAAAAATCCTGTTGTCACCAAACAGCGAATGTTCTACGAGGCGATGGAAGACATTCTTCCTTCCCTCAAGGTTATCATAAACGGCACAGACAGCACTATTGACACTATACTTCCTCTGGAGCCATTTGCCACAGGCAATAGCACCACCGGCTTCCCTGAGCAGGAAGAGGCTGAATAAAACCCTTCTGCCACACAAAGTACACTATAATTATAACAGGCCTATGTATGCAGCACCACAGGCCTATACACCAGCGCTGCACAGAAAAGAGGCTTCTATGAAAAAAATGATATCCATCTTTGTTGTATTAATAATAGCACTATTTCTTTTTTCCACCTCTGTGGTGATCACACAGGAAAATGAATATAAGCTAATTCGTGAATTTGGAAAAGTTGATACCATTCTCACGGAACCCGGCATCTACTTTATGGTGCCCTTTATTCAGCGGGCAGACACTCTTCCCAAGCAGATACTCATCTACGATCTTGCATCCTCCGATGTTATTACCATGGATAAAAAAACAATGATCACAGACAGCTACGTTCTGTGGAAAATTACTGATCCACTACTATTCTCACAAACGCTCAATTCCTCTATAAGCAATGCTGAGAACAGAATAGATACCGTCGTCTATAATGCGATAAAAAATGTGATCAGCAGCATGTCACAAAATGACGTTATTAGTGGCAGAGACGGCGAATTAACCAATGCCATTCTAGATAATATAGGCTCCACAATGAACCAATATGGCATCACACTGCTCACTGTGGAGACCAAGCGGCTCGATCTTCCATCTGACAACAAAGCTGCCGTATATGAGCGAATGATCTCAGAGAGAGACAAGATTGCAGCCACCTACAGCGCAGAAGGAAACTCTGAGGCACAGATAATCCGCAATGCCACCGACAAAGAGATAAGTATTATGCTCTCCACCGCCACGGCAGAGGCAGAGCGCATCACCGCGGAAGGTGAGGCAGAATATATGAGAATCCTTTCTCAGGCATATGCCGACCAATCCAGAACAGAGTTCTACTCCTTTGTGCGGGCACTTGACGCAGCAAGACTCTCCCTGAATGGAAAAAATAAAACTTTAATCCTCTCACCTGATTCACCGATCGCACAGATATTTAACGGCACCCCGTAAACAAAAAACTGCTCAGAGAGCAGAGTCACAAAGATGTAGAGAGCTCTCTGAGCATATCATCTCTTCTGGTGAATAGCTGCATTGTCACCTTTACATATTGGCAAATACAAGTATCCACCTTGAAGATAAACATTGTTTTATTTATAGAAGATAATCAATACCCACTTTTCTAATAAAAGCTAATCCATTTCTCAATAATCATTCCTTATATCTTCTGGTATATATCGGATAAAAATGTGGTTAAATATAAAGCTTAAGACAAAAGCAGTCAGCCCAAAGCCAAAGAATATAGCAATTCCGACAAACAGCCAGATAAGCACTGCACTTATACCAAGTATCACAACTATCAATATCGTCCATGGAAGATGACGTATCGCCATCAACAGCGCATTTTTCAATGTCTGCTTAATCGTATTCTCAAACTGGGCCTGCAGTGGAAAGATATAGGTCGCAATGCATAAGCAGACCAAGGAAATACCCAGCATAAATGCCAAAAGAAACTTTGCATACCCCGCCGTGTTGCTGTAGAAAAAATAAATATCTGTTCCCAGCACTGTCGCCACAAGTATCATAATAATCCAGATAATTGTGGACTGCTTAAAGTTCTCTTTAAAAGATTTCCAAAAACCTGCCCACATATATCCTTCCCGGTCTCTCGCCATCTTCATGGTAACAGACATAAGCGCTGTTACAGAAGCACCGATTGTCACAACTGGAAGCGAGAATATAATAAAAATAATATTTAGCCAAATTAAATCCACCAGCTTACTGATTGTCCGAAAAACGGGATTGTCCATATCAAATATTTTTCCCACGTCTGTATCTCCTTTTATTTTTCTTATTTATCGTATACGACATCAATTATACCGAAGCTGCTATTAGAAATCAAACATTTCCATCCTTTTTTATGAAAATTTCATTTTTATCATGTATTTTTTCTTTGTTTGTCATAAAAATTGTGATAGAATTAGTACAGAAATTATGACACAGAAGAAACCGAAAGGAGATAACGCATTATGTCTATCAAACAAGCCGCAAGAGAGGAACGAAAGAAATTCAGCGAGATCGAGGGCTTTTCCAAAAAGTTTGGCTATATCTGGGATTACTACCGATACTGGATTCTTGGCATCGCAGCCGCTGTAGCCTTCTGTATATCCATCGGAAGCTCCATTTATCATAATATCAAGTATACACAGATCTTTTATTGTGCTATTTTTAATAATCCGTTGCCCGACGAGACTCTTGCATCTATAGAGACCGATTTCTCTGATTATTATGGACTTAATCCAAACAGTGAAACCATGCATTTTGACAGCACCTATATTATCGACGAGAACGGTGATCCGCAGACCAATTATGTGACAATTCAAAAGATTGGCGCTATGGTTGCATCAAAATCAGTAGATTTCCTGATGGGAGATGAATTTACTGTGACACAATATGCGACAGATGGCTATTTCTATAATCTGGAAGAGATCTTGCCCACAGATGTCTATAATGCCCTGTCAGATTATATTATCAGCTTTCCACAATTGGAGGATAATTCTGTTGTGCCCTGTGCTCTTGATCTTAGCAAATCCAAGCTGGCAGAAAGTGGCACTCTCTACACCAACCAGCCAATCGGAGGTATTATCATCAACTCAGAAAATCCTCTCGTAGCAGTAGAATTTATCAAATTTATCTTTGGTCTGTAACAACCCGATGCTTTGTGCCGTCCTTTGAGATGCAAGGTTTTCTTTTGGTACAAAGCATCGTATTACCCCTTCTAATTCAAGCCCTTCCTTCAGATAATCAAGAATTGCTCGACATGCCTCTTTCGCATAGCCTTGACAGCGCTTCTCCTCAACCACTGCATAGCCAAGCTCCAGATATTGTCCCTCCTCATCTTCTCTCTGCTCAATTCCAGCCGTACCTATCCATGTCCCATATTTCTTATCCATCAGAGCCCAGAATCCATATCCATAAAATCCATATTGGTATCTTCGATATGCCTTCACATATTCTATCGGCTCACATAGTTTTCTCTCTGTATGCCAAGATGCCTCCCTACAAAGCTCCACAAAAAGCTCTGCCTCCATTTCCGTAAGTTCCCTGATGCAGAGCCTCTCCGTCTCTGCAATCGTGATAGGCTCACCGTGAAAGCGCTGGTATACCATAGAAAGATATTCTTTTCCAATTCCCTCTAAGCTGGTTAAAACATATGGAACACGGGAAATAGGCTCCGCACCTTCCCTCTCAAGGGCAAGAACTGCCATCTTAAGACTTGCCGCCTTCCTTGCTATCTCTTCTTGATCGGTGAGAATCAGGCTTTCGCAAGGATTACAGATCTCCCTATTACATGCAAGGAAATCGCTTCTTATCACAGAGAACCCTTCTTTTTTTATCCGGGAAAGAAAGGGAAGCAGCTCCTTATCCCACACTGCTTCCCCAACCACCACCACAAGTGTTGTCCACACTTACTTTATTATCTCTGGCTCTGGATATTCCTCACCGAACGTATCAACCGTCATGCACTTGATCATCTGTGCCTCCATCGGTCTATCCATATAATCCGTTGGCACATTCGCGATGGCATCCACCACGGATAATCCCTCCGTCACCTTGCCAAAGGCCGCATATGCACCATCCAGATGTGGTGATACCTTATGCATAATAAAAAACTGAGACCCCGCAGAATCAGGGATATTCGTTCTCGCCATGGAAAGAACACCCTCCGTGTGCTTTAGATCGTTCTGAAAACCATTTTGAGAAAATTCGCCCTTGATCTCATATCCCGGTCCACCGGTGCCAGTTCCATCGGGGCATCCGCCCTGAATCATAAAATTCTTTATCACACGATGAAAAATAATGCCATCATAAAAGCCCTTTTTAATCAGGCTAATAAAATTATTCACCGTATTTGGAGCAATCTGTGGGTAAAGCTCCGCCCGGATTCTATCTCCATTTTCCATCTCAATTGTTACAACTGGATTTTTTCTTTCTTCCTGATCCATAGTTTGTTCTCTCTTTCTGCGCTGTGCGCTGTATTCTTTTTTAGAAGGAGCGGCCTCCGCCGCCATGGCTGTGCCCTCCGCTGCTGGTATGATGACCACCGCCTCCGCCGCCTCCACCGCTGGAAGAATGATTGGATTCAATTCTTCGGGAGGAGGTGGTTCTTCTTATAAAGGAATCGGAATGTTGATAAACCTGTGCCCCATTTCTGGAATAAGTTGTTCCATTCACTGTCATATGTGTCTTTGCGCGGTAGCTCATAATTGCCACCACAATCGCTCCCACTGCTGCGGACACGGCAAGGCGGAAATACCATCTCATATAGTAAGGCTCGGGCTCCTTATCATACTTATATATAGTATCCTTATACCGATCGGGATCTGTCGTATACTCATTCACAACAGGCTTCTCACTCAGGTATTTTTCCCCCGATTGAATATAAGAATAGCAGGTTGCATAATAATTTCCCGCCTTTAGATCGGCATACAGATCATCCAACAGTGCATCGATACGCTCCTCTGTAAAATACATCTCCGCTTTTCCCGATGTGGACAGCCACACTATGCGGTTCTGCATATCAATGCATAAAATCATATAATTCCCATACTCTTTATCATAGCCAAAGGCGTGATCATCTCCAAAATCATCCGTGAAATCGACTGTTTCTTTTCCCCCAGTATCGTCGGTAGTCAGAATATAAAGCTCTGTCTCAAGTGCATCCTCTTTTCCAAGACACAGCTCATTTAACTTCTGTTCCTCCTCCTCTGTCAAAAGATCGGCATAATCGAACACTCGCACCCTATCTTCATTGGCAAATGATGGGACAGCCGAAAAAAATAACAAACAGAATACTGCCAGCGCTGACATAAAATGTCTCATACAAGAAGCCCTCCTACTATCGTAAGCACCAGATATACCGCTGCCGTCACCCCGGCAAACCAGATTGCCATCTTCCCCTTGCTCACCGGCAGACTTCCCACGATTTTTCCTGTCTGTCCATTTAGCGTAAACAAGTAATCCTTTCCTTTGTAACGGTAATTCAAGAGCCAGACAGGCAGCATAGTATAGCTTGCCCCCTGACAATGAAGACGGATATCCTGCTCTGTGATCATAGTACTTGAATAACCCTTAATGGTGTCCCGCGCTTCCTTAAATATATACTGATGCACTCGGCTCTCAGCACGTTTTTTCAGCTCCTCGCTGTCAAAATTATATTTCTCTGCCAAAAACCCTGATAAATACCCCATATCAAAGCTTCTAAGCTCATTATAAGCAAATGGCTCCAATCTATCCATAATATCATCTGGCATCTTCTCAGAAGCATCCACTGGGATTCCCATAAAGTCATCACCGACATCCCTGCTTACATAATAATGATCGGTGTGCGTGTACTCCATATCTCCTTTTCGCTCTCTGCTGACTCTTGTACAATTTGCCTTCAGTCTTGCTCTCGCAGAATAATCATACAGCCAGAAAGGAACATACATACCAGTGATCTTCTCTATCGTTGATTGAGATGTAAAATCCTTAGGCGTCAGCATCCCTCTCTTGCACCATGTGCGATAACTGTTCTGCGCCTGTTCCTTTGTGATCTTAAATGGAATGATACGCGCAGGCGTCTTCTCTCCACTTAAACGATCCTCCATCAGTGCAGGATTTCCACAAAAACTACAAAAAGTCGCTGCAGTATAATCATCTGTCAGAATTTCCGCTCCACAGCTTGGACAGGTATAGCGCTTAAAGCTCGCCTCCTTTCCTGTGTAGAAGATATCCTTCTCCTCCGCCTCTCTTGTCACCTCTGTCTGGGCAACCGCCCTCGTCGTGCCACAATGTTCACAAAGCAACATCTGTGACTTACTGTCAAATACCATAGCCGCGCCGCAACTCGGACATTCATATTCTCGAACCATGCTACTCCCCCGTTATATTTCTATATCAGATAACACTTTTCCTCCAGTGCCTTCTCGATAAGCTCTAATGTCTTCTCACTGTCCGCCTCCACCGTGTGATAATGATAGTTTGAAGTAATATTCTTAAGCGGGCTGGACTTCCCGCTGTGAATTGTCTCTATAAATTCCTGAACTTGTCTTCTAGATGCAATATTTAACTCGGCCCGAATCTTTCCATAAGCCTTGTGATTAATAAATACATCCACTACCTTACCGCCAAGATCCACGATGGTGTTTAATTCATCTTCCATCTCCCCGTCTGTGTGGCTGACTTTATAGATATGTGTGCTCTTTCCAACCTGTTTTATGTAATAGCCGCGATTTGTGGACAAAATATCATATCCCGCTGCACGTAGAAGCGCGATATCCTGAACAATCACCTGACGGCTTACCTCATATTGCTCTGCCAGCCTGCCGCCAGAAACAGGGACAGCACTTTCTCTGATCGCTTTCACGATTTCCTTCCTGCGTTCCTCTCCCGTCATTAGATGTAGGCTTCCTTTCTTTCTATATGAATTACTATATCACATTATACACCACTCTTGATGGAGTTGCAACTTGTTCATAATTCGTTCAAATATCATTCAAAAACCTTTTACATTATGAACATGTTTTCTTCACGATTGGCAGATATAATAATACCATAAGATAAAACAATATGGTTTAGCTTATTTTTACTTTTTGTTTTTTCATAATAAAGAGCAGGCAACTGCTTTTGCTTGCTCTCCTCCCTTTTAAGATGTTTTACCCGAAAAAGCGTACAGGTTTTTCAGCCTGTACGTTTTTGTTCTGTTTTGTCCCTCTTCTACATAAAATTATAAGAATACTACTGCTGGAGAATCTATCTTGATACAGCGCCTACAAACTTTTCTCTGGAGCCCTGTGATGCTCGCCGCATTTTTTGCCATCGGACTATCCTACACAGTCCACCTTCGTTTTTTTCCCCTTTTCCACATGAAATTCTGGCTGTCCGCCACCCTAGGTTCTCTGTTTCACAGACGTGGTAAAAGCTCATCAGGTAAAATATCCGCCTTTGAGGCGATGAGCACTGCACTTGCAGGAAGCATGGGCATAGGCAATATCGCCGGGGTTGCCTCAGCACTTGTCGCGGGAGGTCCGGGAGCCATTTTCTGGATGTGGATTTCCTCTATCTTTGGCATGATGACAAAATATGCCGAGATTGTACTTGGCTATCGTTATCGACATCGCAACACAAAGGGCGAGTGGTACGGTGGACCTATGTACTATATGAAAGAAGGTCTTCACTCTCCTCTTCTCGCCTCCATCTTTGCACTGTTCGGGACTCTCGCCGCACTTGGCATGGGAAATATGACGCAGAGCAATTCTATCTCAAATGCTCTATATGAGGTTTTTCAGATACCACCCTTTATCAGCGCCGTATTTCTGATTTTCTTCTGTGGTCTTGCTGTGTTAGGTGGCTTTTCGCGGATTGCAAAAATATCTGCCGTGCTGATACCATTTGTGTCCATCTTCTATCTGGCGGGCTCCATCCTTGCCATTGTACTGCACGCTGATCGGCTTCCTGCCGCGATCGGCATGATATTTGCAGATGCCTTCTCACTGCGTTCGGCATTTGGCGGAGCAGCAGGCTATACCATTATTCAGGCTGTCCGCACCGGAGTGGCCAGAGGTGTATTTTCTAATGAAGCAGGGCTTGGAAGCTCTGTGCTTGCACATGCCGCCTCCGATGAGCCAGACGCGACAAAACAGGGCATGTGGGGAATCTTTGAAGTTTTTGCCGACACATTGGTGGTCTGTACCATCACAGCACTTGTTATTCTCACAAGCGGCGTCTATCATGTCAGCCTCTATGCCTCAGGCATATCTGGTCTTGCCGATGGAATTGTGCTGGCAACCCGATCCTTCACTGCAGTATTTGGCGTTACAGGAGGATATTTTACCGCCTCCGCCACCGTGATCTTCGCCTTTGCCACACTGATCGCATGGTCCCATTACGGCGCACAATGTTGTTCCTATCTGTTCGGCGAGCGATCACTGCCATGGTATCGTTTTCTATTTCTTGCCTCACTGCTGCCGGGATGCATGATACAGATGGATGCTGTCTGGGAGATAGCAGATACCTGTAACGGGCTGATGGCAATTCCAAATCTAATCGCACTATGCTTATTATTCCGACAGGTAACACCCATACGAAGATAAATGAAAAAACATATATGAACAACAGAGAGACAGCACTTAGATTCTTTCCTACGTGCTATCTCTCCCTGCTAAATTGACAGTTATTTAACCATCTGAATATACTCATCTATCAGTCCATAGATCCAGTCGTGAAGTGTTGAAAATTGAAACCCTAACGCCCTCGCTCTTTCTGTATTTATGCTATATTCTGGTTCTCCATTATACGGCGCATCTTCTCCTGCTTTGTCAATAACCGCCTTTGTACCTGTTTTCTTTTCAACATACTCAATGATTTCTCTTATGGAGATGGTACCCTCCGAGCTTCCATTTATGGCACCCCTATACTCTTTATCAACCAAAAAAGCCATAAACTTTCCCGCTTCATCTGAGCGGATAAATCCCATCTGATTATCCAAATTATCGATATTCATTGGAATAGATTTCATGGTGTGCTCTACATAATACAACAATCTTTTTGTATAATCATCTTGTCCTATTGCAAAGGGATACCATACCTTACCGCAATCCAATTTCTATCGGCATACGCCTGCCATAGGGCACACTCCGCCTGCCGCTTTATCTCCTCATAAGAAAACGCTTTCCTATCGCACCATACCAATTGTTTTGAAACTCCGTTAAAATCCGTCTCCAAAGTATTTATATGCTTAGGCTCATAAACAGAGGTACTTGACATATGAATATATTTATCACAATCAACAGCCTCCATCACATACTTTATATCATTAGAACAATAAGCAATTTTATCAATTACAACATCATAATGTCTGCCACCCAAGGCATCTTTCAAACTTTTCTCACTTGTTCTCTCAATCACAATCCGTTGTACTTTGTCACCATACTCATCTGATGCTTTACCTCTTGTAGCAATTGTGACATCATGATCCTTTGCCAAAAGTTCATTAACCATATATATGCCAAAAAACCTAGTACCACCTAATACTAAAATTTTCATTCTAACTCCCATCTGCCTGCTTTAGCAGGCGCATCAATCAGGATGAGACATTTTTATTTCACCTACCACTTATACTTCGAATATTAAATCTCCATATGATGGCATCGGCCAAGCTTCTTTGTCCACCAACATCTCCAATTTATCAACAGGTGTTCTAAGTTCCATCATCGCAGGCATAACTACATCTTTAAATGCATGTGCCATATCCTTGCTGTTTGTTTTTGCCTTCGCCTCTGCCTCTGCCTCCTTCAATTTATTCAGAGCCTCCTTTGTCTTTGCAAGCAGCTCTGATACCTCCATCAAAAGATCTGTCTGTACCTTCACATTTGCCTCAGCGCAGGCGCTTCTCACGGCACTCACAGAATTGGCAAGTGTTATGGTGTACTTGACAACTGCTGGAATAATTTGTTTTGTCGCCATATCTATCATGGTAAGAGCTTCAATATTAATGCATTTTGCATAGGTCTCATACAGAACCTCCTCGCGTGATTCCAGCTCCGCTCTGGTGAAAATCCCAAATTTCTCAAATAATTTCACTGATTTTTCTGTTGTCAAGGTCGCTGTCGCGTCAACCATGGATTTTATATTGGGCAGACCTCTTCTCTCAGCCTCCTTCACCCATTCATCTGAATAACCATCACCGTTGAACACAATTCTCTGGTGTTCAGTCATATATTTTTTAATTAAATCATGAACCGCCATATCAAAGTTCTCTGCCTTTTCCAGCTCATCGGCAGCCTCACAGAACGCTTCTGCCACAATCGCATTCAGCGTAGTATTCGGGCTTGCGATAGAATCCGCAGAACCCACCATACGAAATTCAAATTTATTTCCAGTAAATGCAAATGGTGAAGTTCTATTTCTATCTGTCGCATCTTTTTCCAGATCGGGAAGCGTGGACACACCTGTCTGAAGCTTTCCTCCATGCAGACTGTGAGTGGCCTCTCCTGTCTCGACAAGCTGCTTTACCACATCCTCAAGCTGCTCACCGAGGAACATGGAGATAATGGCAGGCGGAGCCTCATTTGCCCCCAGCCTGTGATCATTTCCCACATTAGAGGCAGACTGACGAAGCAGATCAGCATGAACATCCACCGCCTTCATAATACAGGCAAGCACAAGCAAGAACTGAATGTTTTCATTCGGCGTATCACCTGGATCGAGCATATTAACACCATTATCTGTCGTGAGAGACCAGTTGTCGTGCTTGCCAGAACCGTTGACGCCCGCAAATGGCTTCTCGTGCAACAGACATGCCATGCCATGATGCTCTGCCACTCTCCTCATTGTCTCCATGATAAGCTGATTGTGATCCACAGCAACGTTGGCTGTCTCATAGATAGGCGCAAGCTCATGCTGTGCCGGAGCAACTTCATTATGCTGCGTCTTGGCGGTTACGCCTAGCTTCCACAGCTCCACGTTCAGATCCTTCATATATGCACCGATGCGCTCACGGATCACTCCAAAATAGTGGTCATCCAACTCCTGCCCCTTCGGAGCCGCCGCGCCAAAAAGCGTTCTTCCAGCGTAGATCAGATCCTTTCTCTGCAAATATTTCTTTCTGTCAACCAAGAAATATTCCTGCTCTGGCCCAACAGAAGGCGTCACTTTGGTGGCCGCTGTGTTTCCAAACAGGCGAACAATGCGCAGCGCCTGTTCATTGATCGCCTCCATAGAGCGCAAAAGAGGTGTCTTTTTGTCCAGTGCCTCCCCCTTGTAGGAACAAAAAGCTGTCGGAATACACAGGATCGGCCCTGTACCACTCTCCTTGACAAATGCTGGGGAGGTACAATCCCACGTGGTATATCCTCTTGCCTCAAAGGTAGCTCTAAGTCCTCCTGATGGAAAAGAAGAAGCATCTGGCTCTCCTTTTATAAGCTCCTTTCCAGAAAATTCCATCAGCATCTTTCCCTCCTCGTCAGGATGAGTGACAAAGGAATCATGCTTCTCTGCCGTGATGCCTGTCAATGGCTGGAACCAATGCGTATAGTGAGTCACACCCTTCTCCACCGCCCAGTCCTTCATTGCCTTCGCCACTACATCTGCGGCAGAAAGGGAAAGTTCCCCGCCGCACTCCATCACCCTCTTTACCTCCTGAAACACCTTCCTTGGCAGACGCTCCTTCATCTTGCCAAGCGTAAACACATTTTCCGCAAAAATCTCTTCTACATTCATCTTGCTCATACTCTCATTCCTCTCCCTTTTCAACCCTTTACCAAAAAAAGGCGCTCTGACAGCACACTATCAGAACACCCTTGTTCGATCACTTTTTCAAAAAACTCAAAATGAAGACATCATCACTCTAAAAATAAGATACCTCAAAATCAATAAAAATGCAAGCATTATTTTTATAATTTTCTTTCTCTGAACAATACTTCGGAAAGATAGAAAGAGAAATCTTTAAATAAAGAATACTTTATTGGAAAAAGATATATATCTTTCTAAACAGGGATCTATTATGCTTTATTCACAGATCCAAACAGTTCCATCTTCTCTTTTACAGTGGCCTTAATAGCCTCTGTGCCGGGTGCAAGAAGCTTTCTGGGATCAAATCCCTTGCCTTGTAGATCCTTTCCTGCTTCAATATACTCGCGGGTAGCCGCTGCAAAGGAAAGCTGGCACTCAGTGTTGACATTGATCTTTGCCACGCCAAGAGAGATCGCCTTCTTGATCATATCCTCTGGAATTCCTGTACCACCGTGCAGAACCAGTGGCATATCCCCCGTCAGCTCCTGAACGGCTGCCAGAGTCTCAAAGCTCAAGCCCTTCCAATTTTCGGGATACTTGCCATGTATATTTCCAATGCCTGCCGCCAACATAGTGACACCGAGATCAGCTATCTCTTTACATTCTTTTGGGTCTGCGCACTCGCCTGCGCCTACCACGCCGTCCTCTTCTCCGCCGATAGAACCCACCTCTGCCTCAAGGGACATTCCCTTCTTCTCACAGATATCTACCAACTCACGTGTCTTTGCCACATTTTCCTCAATCGGGTAATGAGAGCCGTCAAACATTATAGAAGAGAAGCCTGCCTCCACACACTTTAAGCATCCTTCATACGTACCATGATCCAGATGGAGTGCAACTGGAACTGTGATCTTCATCTCCTCCATCATGCCATTCACCATGCCAACTACTGTCTTAAAGCCTGTCATATACTTGCCAGCACCTTCTGATACTCCCAGAATAACTGGGGAATTCATCTCCTGTGCTGTGGCGAGCACTGCCTTTGTCCACTCCAGATTATTGATATTAAACTGACCAACTGCATACTTCCCTGCTTTTGCTTTCTTGAGCATTTCTTTTGCTGAAACCAACATATTCTCTCTACCTCCATTCATCATTCTGCTGCACTACAGCGCAAGCTTATGCGCTCATTATACCATTTTCCCTCTTAAATTGGAATAGACATGCTACATTTTTATTCTTCATAAGTTAAAAATTCATTTCCAGCACTGCGAAATAACTCTGTGCCATCTTCAAGCCCTACTTTATATCTTCTTCCCGAAGTGTCCAAAAGCAGAGCATTATAGGCGTCAAATCCAATTACCAGCACATATGCATCCTCAGACAGCCTCGCGAGCACAGGTCTGCCGCTGTCCACAAAATAAAGCACCTGTTTTAAGCTGCATCCTGTCAGATCAACCGCCTGCTGCCTCAGTCCTTCATTCACAATCTCTATCGCAAGCTTTCCCTGCATCAGCTTATTTTCGCTGTCTGTAAAGCCTCCTGCAAATCTTAACATGGCATCCAAGGCTATTGCGAGTGAGCTGTCCTCTGAATCTGGAAGATTGACGGACAAGGTGACACTTGTATTTTTATTTCCCCTTCTCCAAATATAGCTGCCGTCTGCTCCAACTACCGCTCCTGCCTGCTCATCTGCCACTCGTATTGCCTCTGATACGTCATCCGAAGCCTCCCAAAGCTTTCCCTTCGCATACACATAATACGCATAATCCATCTGTCCGTTTGTTATCAGAAGCCTCTTGTCCCCAGAATATAGAATTTCTCTTGCATAAATTACCTTAAGACTCTTCCCTTCTGTGTTGGCGGATAAATTAATCCCTGCCTCCTTTTTCTTAAGCTCTGTCGCCACCATGGAAACGGAGATCTCTGCATCACCAGAAACAGTATTGTTTGTGATAACATCCTCGTCTGCTTCCTTATAAGCGCCTGCCTCTGTCTTCTGAAAGCGGGTAAGAGTGATCATGTTTGATTCTATCTTAGCCTCCGTAAAATAATATCCTTCTTTATAATAGCTTCCCACCTGACGATTGTTGCTGTCCACAATAGACAGTCTTGACATATAAGTGCGCAGTTCTCCTGTAATTGTTCTCTTAATATCCTCCTCCAACACACTTCCATAGACCAGATCATTTTCAATAAACCCGATAACCTGTATCATCTCCCCCTGCGAGTTTATTGTATCCTCTGTATTTGTATCAAGAGAAAGCTTTTTTATCTCAAAAGACTTTCGAATATCCCGCTGAGGCTGCCACGCAACAATATTCCCCTCTTTATTCATCACATAGCTCCCTCTCTCCAGTCCTTCTATCAATCTTATATATTCTAAACTTCCAATATCCACAGAATAGAGATTTCCCTCCATCAGAAAGCACAGATGATTTTTCGGCGTAATGTAAAACAGATCCCCCAAGCTCTCCTTTAAACAGGCAAATGATTTCTCACTGGGAAGAAAGAATACTTCCTCCACCCTTTGACTTTCCTCTTGATAAGAATATAACGTAACTCCCACATTTCCTTCATGATAGCCTCGATTCATATAGCCATATACAATAAAATGTAGATTACCCTTCTCATCAATCTTTACTGGCTTTATCTCATGTTGGTTATAATCTGCTCTTACCCCATCATCGCCTGAATCGCGGAAAGAAAATACACAGTACAATGTATTATTGCGATTATCGTACTTCCAAAGCTCCCTCTCCTTTACAAATACCGTCCATCTTCCATCCTTGCTGGTGATAATAGGAATATCTGTATTTGAGGAAATCCCAAGATTAATGCGGCCTGATGTTACATTTTCGCTGACTGCCCGAATCTTCTGATCCATCGTCCTCTCATAAGTTAGAAGGTATGTGCGATCTGGTGTAAAATTTGTCCGATAAAATTCTGTGACATTGCAGATCTCCGTTGTGCCGTACATATTTTTAATCTGAACCTGATATTCAAGACGAAAGCTGGTAATATTTCCGTTAATATCCGTGATGGTGGGAACCGGCTCTGCCACCCGAACTGGCGCAAGCTGTCCCCATGTAATCTGATCAAAGCTGGAATATATGGTAACATTTCCAAAGTTTGTGTTATCTCCCTTCGGCCCAGATTCCAGATACATAATCAGGCTTTCTGCCTCCTCCTTCTGGAAGGTTTTTCTGCTGAAATCCAGCACATAGGCAAGCTTTTCCTCCATCTGCTCCACACCTGTCAAAATTCTGGTATAGTACAGAATATCATCGCCTTCCTCTACAGTCAGCTGAAGTGTGAGGAGGTATTCCTCCCCCGCCTCAATTAGATTCTCAAGCTTTAATACAGCATCCACCGCTCCCTTGCTTTCTGTCCATTCCTCCAATAATGTCCGCTCTATCAATCTCTCCTTATCAAGGCTTCTAACCTCATAGGAAATCCCTGTCAGTTTTTTTCCATAAGTGTCAACTGAGATTCTCAGCTCCCGATCTGGTCTGACTGGTGTGAGGGAATCACGCATACTCGCTGCATCCATCTCCATTCTATAACCATGTAATCTGTTAATTCTCTCTCCTTCGTATAACATATAAACCACCGGAAGTGATGCCTCGTCCATAAGAACAGCCTCTCCGGCAGGTTTTTTGTTCTGATAGAAATATACGCACGCAAACACTACTGCAAATGCAAAAAGCAGCAGCCCGATTCTGATCATTAGCTTCTTCATCCACAATTTCCTTTAATCGAATTCTATTATTCTAGCAGCTTTCCAATGGTAGGACTGGCTTGAAAAAATTCCTCTATTTTCCTTATCTGTTCTATATTATCCGCAGCTTTCCCAGTAAAAATACCGCGGATCAAAATATTCTTCGGTGTATGTTCCATGTCAATAAATTCTAAAAGCTGTGTCCGATACCCTCTACTTTCCAAATATTCTGCTCGCAGAGCATCTGTGAGCAATGCTGCCATACGCTCTTTCACTATCCCATAACTTAACACGGAATCAAGCAGTTCGTTCTTGATCTGCTTATTGAGCTCATGCTGGCAGCAGGGCACAGATAAAATAACTCTCGCTCCCCATTTTACTGCCTTTGCCAGTGCATAATCCGTAGCAGTATCACAGGCATGAAGCGTGATTACCATATCTGCTCTGTCTATCCCCTCATAGGAAGCAATATCTCCCTGCAAAAACTGGAGCTTTTCATAGCCATACTTCACACGTAGCCTATTACAGTTATCTATCACATCTGCCTTCCGGTCCAGACCTATCACACGCAGATCATAATGTTTCAACACTTGAAGGTAATAATACACCGCAAAGGTAAGATACGACTTACCACACCCAAAATCCAAAATGATAAGTTCCCTGTCCCTCGGAAGCTCCGGCAGAATATCTTCTATAAACTCTAAAAATCGATTGATCTGCCGGAATTTATCATATTTTGCCCGGATTATCTTTCCCTCGGCACTCATCACTCCCAGATCAATCAAAAATGGAACTGGTACTCCCTCTTCAAGAATATAATTCTTCTTTCGGTTGTGCTCCATAGCATAGGGATCTCTTTTTGTCTCCTGTGCCTTGATACGAAAAGTGAGATGTCCATACTTATTAGATAAAACTGTAACAATCTCTGTCTCTGTCGTAATCTGCCCCTGCTTAAACTCCTCCCTTAGAGCTCTCTCCACCTCCAAGGCAGCCTCCTGTGCACTCATATTCTTATGAAATACCTTCTCTCCAATAAAGCTCGTCTGCTGAAAGCAAAGCTTGTCATTTAACAAGATAGGGCGCAGCCTAATCTTAGAAACTTCCCCTTTCTTCTTTGGATTGCTCAGTACCATCTGTATGCATCTATTATTAAAAAAAGAAGCCAGTGCTTCATATTGCTTCATAATACTCTCCATTTCTCTTAAAAACATACTCCCTATCCAAAAACCCTCTACCCACAAAAAAGCCATAGAAACCAGTACCAACGATCGATATGGTTTCCATGACTATATTGTAAGGTTTTTGCAAAAAAAGCTCAACCATTTTTTTCCTTTAATTTCTAAAATTTCTATTATCAGGTAATAAAATTATCCTTTTCCTGAGAAAACAACACCCTTATCAGGGTATTCTCCTCCTTCTGCACCTTCCATTCCGGTATCTGCAGCGCCTGCGATACATCTCATCAAACAACAGGGCTCGTATCGTATCCTGAAGCCAATTATTTCTCCTTGGCGGTGGAGGCGGCATACCCGGCCCCGGCGGTGGCGGAGGTGGCATGCCCGGTCCCGGCGGACGCCACGGTCTTCTTGCCATTGTTTCATAAACTTCCTCTATCTCCACAGGATTCACTTTATTCCATATATGATTACAAAGCTTAAATAACATTAAGTTATCCGGGTGCTCATCAAACATAATACTGCCTTCATACTCAAGCTTGTCGCACTCTTCCTCTATCACAGATAAAATATGTTTCATCTTCTCTGGGTAAAGCTGCCTCATATATTCATAATCGCGTTGATTTTCCTCCTCTGCTTCCAGCCCGTCATTCATTGGAAATGCCATGTAATAAGGAATTGGCGCGCCGCGTTTGGTTTTCATAGGCTCGCCCATCTCCGATTGGCCGTTATCCATTGTGCGTACTTTATGATTATAAGAATAATACACCATGCTCACTCCTGACTATTTTACAATCAGTATATGCATGGTGTATCATATTTGATTCTCTCTATTCTATGCTTTTGTATTTGTTTTGCCTATCTATGCTTTGACAGCTCAATACGTGTCAGGGAACGGCGAAGCGCAAGCTCAGCTCTGGCTACATCCAGATTTGGCTCATTGGTGTTCAGCCTTCGCTCTGCGCGGATTCTTGCCTCCTCTGCACGGTTTATATCTATCTCCTCCGGCCACTCCGCCACTTCCGCCATCAGAGTCACCTTATCCTGCAAAATCACAGCAAAGCCGGCATGTACTGCTGCCTCCCGAACGGACCCCTCCTCATGAATCTTCACAATACCGGGCTCCAATGTCGTGGTGACGGGAAGATGCCTCGCATAGACACCTATCTGTCCCTCACCGGTATTCATCTCCACCATGGACACCTGCCCATCATAGAAAATACGGTTTGGGGATATAATCTGTAGTTGAAATAATTCAGCCATTTCTCACTCTTCCCTCATTTCCCGTGATAGCTTATTTGCATCTTGCAAGAACATCATCAATATTGCCGGCATTTAAGAAATAGCTCTCAGGAACCTCGTCATGTTTTCCTTCCAGAATCTCTTTAAAGCCCTGTATTGTCTCACTGATCGGAACATACTTTCCTTCCATGCCAGTGAACTGCCCTGCCACAAAGAATGGCTGGGACAGGAAACGCTGTATCTTTCTGGCTCTCGCCACGGTAAGCTTATCCTCCTCGGACAACTCATCCATACCAAGAATCGCGATAATATCCTGCAATTCCTTATATCTTTGCAGAATCTCCTGCACTCCTCTGGCTACCTGATAATGCTCCTCACCCACAATTCTCGGATCAAGGATTCTCGAAGTTGACTCCAGCGGATCTACTGCCGGATATATACCAAGCTCCACTATAGAACGCGACAATACTGTCGTGGCATCCAGATGGGCAAACGTAGTTGCCGGAGCTGGGTCAGTCAAGTCGTCTGCTGGCACATAAACCGCCTGAACAGACGTGATGGAACCATTCTTGGTGGAGGTGATGCGCTCCTGCAAAGCTCCCATCTCTGTCTGCAGTGTAGGCTGATACCCTACTGCGGAAGGCATACGTCCAAGCAGAGCAGAAACCTCTGATCCTGCCTGTGTAAAACGGAAAATATTATCTATAAACAAAAGAACATCTTTTCCGCCCTTATCACGGAAATACTCTGCCATGGTAAGACCAGTAAGTCCCACTCTCATTCTAGCTCCCGGCGGCTCATTCATCTGACCAAATACCATGGTAGTCTTGCTGATAACGCCAGATTCCTTCATCTCATAATATAGGTCATTTCCCTCACGGGTACGCTCACCAACACCGGTAAATACCGAATATCCGCCGTGCTCTGTCGCTATATTACGGATAAGCTCCTGAATAAGTACCGTCTTTCCCACACCTGCTCCTCCGAACAGTCCAATCTTACCACCTTTCTGGTAAGGACAGAGAAGATCCACAACCTTGATCCCTGTCTCCAGCATCTCTGTGGAAGTGGATTGCTCCTCAAAGGAAGGTGCCTGTCTGTGAATCGGATAATGCTCCACATCCTCTGGTGCAGGAAGATTATCAATCGGATTCCCCAATACGTTGAACATACGGCCAAGTGTATTCTCTCCCACAGGAACTGTGATCGGTGCTCCGGTTGCCACAGCGTCCATTCCTCTGACAAGACCATCGGTAGGTCCCATCGCGATACAGCGCACAGTGTCGTCTCCCAGATGTTGAGAAACCTCCACCACTAAAGTACCTTGATTCTTTGTTTCTATCTTAATCGCTTCATTGATTTCGGGCAGCTTTCCTTCCGTAAATTTTACGTCGAGAACCGCGCCGATAATCTGCGTAATCTTACCGACATTTAACTCTGCCATTTCATCACTCCTTCTTCTAGTTTATAGCCTCTGCACCAGCAATGATCTCCGTCAGCTCTTGTGTGATGGAGCTCTGTCTTGCACGGTTATACTTAAGCGACAAATCGGCGAGCATTTCTTCTGCATTGCTTGTCGCAGAATCCATCGCCTGCATTCTCGCACCATTTTCACTGGCAACTGCCTCAATCAAGCCGCCATAAATCAGGCTGCACACATATTTAGGAATAATCTCGTCAAGAACCTCTTCTTCCTCCGGCTCATAATTCATCGGAATCTGACGCTCCTGAGCCTGATCCTTCTTCTCTATCTCGATTGGAAGAAGCTTGATAAGCTTCGGCTCATGACTTACCGTATTCTTGAAGGAAGTGTAGGCAAGATAGATCTCCCCTATCTCATTTTGTGTAAAAGCATCTAACACTTTTTTTCCTATCTCCCTCGCATCTTGGTAAATGGGTTCATTGATCACATCTGAATAGTCCGCAGCAATCTCATATCCCCGCCTTGCCAGAATGTCCTTTCCTTTTCTTCCTATGGCGTAAACCTGAATCTGTTCCTTTGGGATCTCCCCATTTGTGAGCAGCTTTGTAATATTGGTGTTGTAGCCGCCTGCCAGTCCACGATTAGAAGTAATGACAATAACAGCCTTCTTATTTGAACTTCCCTTTTTAAGATATGGATGATCAATATTGGAAGACCTTGAAAGCATCTCAGAGATTGTGGCATACATCGCATCTGAATATGGTTTGGTATGCTCCGCCCTTGTCTTTGCCTTTTGCAGCTTTACGGTAGAAACCAGCTTCATGGCTTTCGTTATCTGTCCGGTACTTTGTATACTCGTTTTACGTCTTTGAATATCCCTCATTGACGCCATGATATCACCCTTTTCTACTTAAATTCTTTCTTGAACTCCGTAATCGCCTTTACCAATTTATTCTCTGCTTCCTCATTCAACTGTTTTGTCTTTCTGATCTCTGCCGGAATCTCTGAATACTTTGTATCGATAAATTCAAACAGCTCCTTCTCAAATCTCTGTACATCCTCTACCTTCACGTCGAGCAAGTATTTCTTAGTCGCAGCATAGATAATAATAACCTGATACTCCACCGGCATCGGCTTATACTGTGGCTGCTTAAGCATCTCCTTGATTCTCTCGCCTTGTGCCAACTTCTCCTTTGTATCAGCATCCAACTCAGAACCAAACTGTGAAAATGCAGCCAACTCTCTGTACTGTGCCAACTCGACACGGATAGGCGCTGCTATCTTCTTGATCGCCTTAATCTGCGCCGCACCACCTACACGGGACACGGAAAGTCCTGCATTAACAGCCGGGCGGAATCCTGCATTAAACATCTCTGTCTCCAGATAGATCTGACCATCTGTAATAGAGATTACATTGGTAGGAATATACGCAGATACATCTCCTGCCTGCGTCTCAATAATCGGAAGCGCTGTCAGTGATCCTCCTCCCAGCTCATCAGACAATCTAGCTGCCCTCTCAAGCAATCTGGAATGAAGATAGAACACGTCTCCCGGATATGCCTCACGCCCCGGCGGTCTTCTCAGAAGCAAGGAGAGTGTACGATATGCTGTGGCATGCTTGCTCAGGTCATCATATACAACCAGAACATCCTCACCCTTCTCCATCCACTCCTCACCGATCGCACAGCCTGCGTATGGCGCTATATACTGTAACGGAGCCAGCTCACTCGCCGTCGATGCAACTACTGTCGTGTAATCCATCGCTCCATACTCTTCAAAAGTCTTCACAATAGAAGCAACAGTGGAAGCTTTCTGTCCAATAGCGACATAGATACAATGTACCCCCTGTCCCTTCTGATTAATAATAGTATCAACCGCGATCGCCGTCTTACCGGTCTGTCTGTCTCCGATAATCAACTCACGCTGTCCTCTTCCGATTGGGATCATGGCATCGATCGCCTTGATACCTGTCTGAAGCGGGGTATCTACCGATTTTCTTGAGATAACGCCAGACGCCACTCTCTCTACCTGACGGTACTTATCAGTGACAATCGGACCCTTGCCGTCAATTGGCTGTCCTAATGCATTTACAACACGTCCAGTCAACGCATCTCCGACAGGAACCTCAACCACTCTTCCTGTTGTCTTTACAGTATCCCCTTCATTAATATTTTTAGCGCTGCCTAATAGTACGGCACCGACATTATCCTCCTCAAGGTTAAGCACCATGCCGTAAACCTCTCCGGGAAACTCCAGCAGCTCTCCCTGCATCGCATTTTCAAGACCATGTATACGGGCTATTCCGTCAGCGACTTGGATAACCGTACCCACATCGGATACTTCCAGCTTCGTGGAATAATTCTTGATCTGCTCTTTAATGACAGAGCTTATTTCTTCCGGTCTTAAATTCATGAAGCCCACACACCTTCTTTCCTTTCAGCCTAAAGCTGTATTTTCATCAATTCTCTGGACATCTGTTCCAGCTTATGTTTAATACTGCTGTCAACAACACGATCACCGATGCGGATCACCATCCCGCCAATCAGCCCCGCGTCCACGGTATAATCCATCTCAAAGGACTTATAGTCTGTCGTGGCAAGCAGCCTTTTCTCCACAGCCTTCTTCTGCTTATCCTTAAGCTCAACTGCAGTCGTGACCTTCGCCACACCGATATGCTTATGTTCTCTGACTCTTCCCATAAAGAAATCAAAGATCTCAAAAATCTCACCATAGCGGTCCTTGCTCACAACAAGCTCAAGAAAGCCTGTCAGATTATCGCTTACCCTGCCCTTGAATATACGTTCCATGATCTGGAGCTTCTCTTCCTTCACAATCTTTGGATGCTCCATCAGCTTCATTAACTCCTCGTTCTCTCTGAGAGCCTGTGAAACTGCCTGAACCTCTTTGGACAGCTCATCCATGACATCTTGTTCCAAAGCAAGCTCAAACAACGCATCCCCGTAGGTCTTGGATACTAATTTTGCCATGTGTTTTCACCCATTTCCTTTAAGGTTTCTTCAATCAGGGTATCCTGAATCTTCACATCCATAGACTGTGCGACTACCCTGCCTGCCATAGCAGACGCAATCCGGATCATTTCCTTCTTCATATCGTCAACAGCACGCTTCTGCTCCAGAACTACCTCGCTGTGCGCGCGTTCGAGAATACGGTTTGCTTCCTCTCTGGCTTCATTCACTATATCCTCTTCTCTTTTCAGAGCTTTTTTGCGGGCCTCAGAAAGAATTTTTTCTGCTTCTTTATCGATCTCTCTCAGCTTCGCTTCATATTCTGCCTTAAGCGCGATTGCGTCCTCTTTGTTCTTCCCCGCTGTCTCAATATCTGACTGAATCTTCTCACGTCTCTTATTCAGCATATCCCTTACAGGATTAAATAAAAGAAATGACAAAAAAGTAAACAAGATAAAGACATTGATCGCCAAAAATATGGAATCATGGATTAACTGGACATCCAGACCAAACATTCTCGGAAACTGCACCTGCGCCACCAGCAGCATATCTAAATCAAATGTTATCAAGGTTTCGCCTCCTTCCGGCTTTTCTTTTTCGTATTACGCACCTGAATCAAAAGCGAATAAACCTTATAATTTTCCAAGTAACGGAGCAACGAAGATTAAGATAATAGCTGTAGCAAAGCCGTACAGACCTGTTGTCTCTGCAACTGCCTGACCCAAAAGCATGGTAGAAGTAATATCAGACTTTGCTCCCGGATTGCGGCCTACCGCTGCTGCTGCGTGACCTGCGGCAATACCCTGACCAATACCGGGTCCGATACCTGCGATAAGAGCAAGACCTGCGCCAATAGCGGAACAAGCTAAAATTAAACCTTCATTCGTGATATTTGACATAATATTGTCCTCCTTACATTTCTTATTCTTAATTTTTTAATTAATCAGCTATCTTATCATTCACATACACCATAGTCAGCATGCAGAATACATATGTCTGGATTGCTCCTGAAAAGACATCAAAATATACATGCAATGCCGCCGGAATACCAATCTGCACAAACACCGGCGTTAAACCGTACAAAAGCCCCATCATTACGGTTCCTGACATAACATTACCGAACAAACGCAACGACAGAGAAAGCGGTACTGCCACTTCACCGATCAGGTTGATCGGAAATAACAGAGCAAATGGCTGGAATAAGTTCGTCAGATGCTTACCCTTGTTTTTCTTAATGCCATTATAATGGATCATCGCAAAAGTTATTAATCCTAATGGCAACGTCACGCCGTAATCCGCCGTCGGTGGCCTTAAACCCAGAAGTCCAGAAATATTGGATATCAATATAAAAACAAATATGGTGGACAGGTAATTCACAAACCGTCTGGCATTCTCACCCATAATCCCCTTAACCATATTATCCAGCATTTCTACGACAAGCTCTATTATGTTCTGGAAAGTTCCCGGAATTTCATCTGGATTCTTCATCTTTCTGCTCGCGCATACTGCCAGAATCATAATCAAAATCGTGACGATAACGAGACTGACATGCGTTGTGGTCAGATAAACCTCCTGCCCGAACAAATGATATTTCAGGCAGGGCTTGATCATAAAGGAATCCACCGCCTCTGCACCTACAAGAAACGCCATCTGCCCTGTCATTGATAACATGCTCACTCTTTCACCCCTCCTTTATCTAAAGTCTCTCTGCCGATTTTCACGGCAGATCGCTCACGGCTTACCACCTGTGAGAAATCTATGAGTATACGGCTGAATATATGCCGCAACTTTCAAAGTCATAACACCGAGAAGAAGCCCTACCAGACTGCCAAGCTTCATCACGCCGGTCAGGATAATAACTAAAAGCACCACCACAGTGCGAATCACATAAGAGCTTATCATCTTCACCTTAGCGCCGCCCTCACCGCGATCCACCGCCTGCTGCACCGATGAGCTGATAGAAAATGTCATAAAAACAGCAAGAATCACACCTATCAACAGACCAATCGAATAATAAAGCTTATCCCCCGCGATCATCACGCCAAGAATCTCCAAAATCACTCCTGTCAACAGGATTCCCAATAATAGTTCCCAGACTGTTCTATTTATATTCCTCATCACTCTTCCTCTCTTTGTGCTTCCCCTCTTCCCTTATAGAACTCATCGCCAAAATATATGCGTTTCTTCCGCCTGCCAGCACACCAAGCGTCAATAATACTATGGTGAAAAACCCAGTTGAAAGGTGCTCATCCAGAAAGATACCCACAAAAAGGCATAAAAATATTGGAACCATAACCTGTATTCCCAATTGACTAATTAAAGCTAAATTTCGGTACATGTGCTTCCCTGATTTCATACTCTCCTCTATTTCCCTATTATATCACTAATTTCCAAATTGTCTACGGAATTTGTAGCAATTCCATCTTAACACCCGCCAAGTCAGGATGTATTTATGTACAGAAAGCCACAACCGCTTTCTGTGGCTGTGGCTTATTTTATACGCTTAAAAATATCCTTCAAGCCCTTCTTAGTATCCGCTGCATATACAGGCGGGGCACCATTAATTTCCTCTTTCCACGCAAAATATTCTGCATCCAAGTCAAAATCTTCCGCGCGATATTCTTCCTTTTTGTTCCCTCTGTTACCCTCATCCTTCTTTCCTGATGCTTGCCATGCTGGTTTGCCCTCATTTAGAGCCTCCACTCTATCCTTGTAGGCATCTGCCACATAGATCTCTATTTTCTTCTGCTCCTCAGTAAGTCCACTCTCTTCCAGATCATCAAGATCGAGCAGAGCATCCTCCATCTCATTCCATTCATCTAATCCATCAAACCCATCGAGTGCCCTATCATCCTCTTTTGTTTTTGCTATCTCCTCTTTCTGTTCCTTCTTCTCCTCTGCAGATACTTCTATATTTTTCCTTGGCAAACGATTTAATCGTTTCTGTTCTTCCTGCTCTGCCTTCTCGCCCCGCTTTACTTTGCCAATTAAGTCAAGATACATCCTTCCCTGTTCCATGCTTTCAAGCTGAGACTTAAGCTCTTTCCTATTTTTTTCCAGATCCTTTAGTCTATCTGCTATCTGTCTATCTATATTTTCCCAAGTTTTTTGAATACTCTCTCTTGCATGAGCAACCTCCTGCTCCAGCTCCATCAAAGTGCTATCAGAATACAGGATTGAGGCTGCATAGATCTCCTCTGCACTCTCAGACGCTCTTTCTACCATGGCATCTGTCTCTTCCTTATATTTTTGCACCGCAAGCTCCCGGCTCGCTTTTGATTCCTCATAGCGATCCATGGCATCATAGACCTCATGATTTAAGGACTCCAACAGAGCAAATATTTTCTTTTTGTCCACCACAATCATATCTTCTCTTGAAGATATCTTTTCCGCTTTTGCAAACATGACATGAATTTCCCGCATAATCCGTTCCATACCATCTGACATGTTTTCTCCTCCATTCTGTCTTTCTATGCGAATTTTAGCCTACGGAAAAACTTACCTTTGCTCATGTGCTCATGTGTTAGTATACCTCAACTTTCGTTTCTGAACAAGCAAAAAATGAAAAAACCCGGAAGGAAAATTCTTCCGGGAACAAAGCTGGGCTACAAGGATTCGAACCTTGAAAATGCTGGAGTCAGAGTCCAGTGCCTTACCGTTTGGCGATAGCCCAATCTTAAAAATCCAATTCGCTGTATCTCTCAGCGACAAGAGTTATTATACCTATATTATTTTATATTGTCAAGTACTTTTTTAAATTTTTCATTCACACAGATCAATTTGTCTTTCTCAACAATAACAAGACGTTCTTTAAAAAATATAGATCTCATTTTTAAAAAGTATACATAAATTTTTAAAACACAGGTTACATAACAATCTGGTTTCTTCCTCCTTTTTTTCCTAAGTACAACTTCTCATCTGCACTGCGAATCACCTTTTCATAATTGCTGTCTGCCATCCCTGTGGCTATGCCTCCCGTGATCGTGATGCGTATCTCTTTTCCGGCTGTTTTTACCGTTGTTCCTTCTATCCGTCTCCTGAGCTCATCCATCACAGGATATACTTTATTGGGTGTTGTTCTAGGAAAATATAGTATAAATTCTTCTCCTCCCCATCGCACCGCCAGATTTTCCTGCCCAGCCGCATCCTTTAAACAGGATGCCACCATCACAAGAACCTCATCCCCTGCCTCATGTCCATATGTATCATTGACAACCTTAAAAAAATCTATATCCACCATAGAAATCACATATTGTTCTCTTTCACTTAAAGGAACCTTCTCTATCTGGCGCTCAAAAAATCGTCTGTTATAGAGTCCAGTGAGTGCATCATGATTCATATTATAGCGCAAGGTCTCCCAAGCCTCCTCCATCTCTTTGGAATAAAAAAAAGTTGACGCAAGCACAATGGTCGCCGTGATCCCAAGATTAACCATGTAGAAAATCGTCTGATAGGGAAGCGCTGCTTCCTGAATATCAGGAAAACTAATCTTCGCTATCATCAAAAGGCATTTTAACAAAAACGCCGCACCAATTCCTACAAGTTGATATATAAACCTCACACTTCCATAGGAGGGAACCAGATAGAATACTGCAGACGATAAACCAATCATATAAAGAAAAAAACCATAACCTGTCCCCAGCGCCAGTTCACTGAGAAAAGAAAATATCAATATCTCAAAATAAGTTGCCGCCATGCTCCTCTCGGATGTATCTTTCTTGATAAATAAGAAATAAAAATAAAACACACTACTCAATAGATTAAGAAAAGCAAGTGGATAAATGCCCAAAAACTCAAATACACCCAGATAAATCAAATGTATCACCAGACAGACGGCCAGAAAAATTTTATTTCTAAAACGAGTAAAACTATCAAAAACTTTCTTTAAAAATCCCATAAACATTTCCATTCATTTATTGTCCAATCTCTGTTATTTGGGCAATATCGCAGATTAGAATATAGAAAAGTATCCATGTACTCCGATCCGTGATATGCAATGGGGCTATAGATTGAAAAATCATTTCTGCTATCTGTGCATTCATCCAGCAAGATATTTATACCAGATTCTATTGACACAGCTTTTCTCTCTGGAGATTAAAGTTCATTCATCCTCAAGCTGTGCTGCATATCTGACAGAAAATATTCTGATATATAATATAGTACTTAAGTACTATATATCTGTTACTACTCTAAGTATTATAACAAAACCCAAACAATACTTCAATACAATTTTGAAAGGTTTGCTATTCAGAATATACAAATTTGGGGATTGAAATAACAATAATCGTCCCTCAATTTATTCTATCCTTCTGGCGTATAGCTGTTCTCAACAGTTATCACGCACTGACATCTCTCATCCTTCTCTCTGATCGCCTCCACAATCTGCTCCTGTAGCTTTGTCTGTCGTGATTTCTTATAGTCATGTGGCACCACCAAATCAAAGATCAGATTTACCTGCTTCTGTCCACTAATCATCCGAAAATCATGAAAGCTTAACATAGGATCTATCTCTGACAGAACCTGCTTGACAAGCTGTCTGTGCTGTAATACCTGCGCGTCCTCTGTCTCAACAGGATCCATGTGAATTACCAGCATAATATTAAGCTTTCTGGCTACCTCCCGCTCTATTCGATCAATAACCTCGTGAGACTCCTCGATCGCGGCATGATTGGACACCTCCGCATGGATTGATGCCATACTTTTTGACGGTCCATAGCTGTGCACAATCAGATCATGTGTGCCAAGTATCCCGTCGTAGCCCTCCACCAACTCCACAATCTGCCTGCAAAGCTCAGGATCTACGGCCTCTCCAATCAGTGGCGCAAGAGTATCCTTCGCTATGCTGATCCCCGACCATATTACCAGAAGAGAAACTGCCAGCCCTACAAAGCCGTCAATATTTCGTCCGCTAAAATGACAGATCAACAAGGATACAATGGTTGTGGTCGTAGTCATTACATCCCCAAATGCATCCGCTGCTGTTGCCTTCATCACAGAGCTGTTGATTCGCCTTCCAAGTCTTCTGTTCAGCAAACCAAGCCATAACTTGACGCAGACGGATGACGCCAAAATGCACACCAGAATGGTATGAAACATAATCGTTTCTGGATTGCGAATCTTTTCAAAAGAATTTTTAAGAAATGTCATACCTACCTCGATAACAAGGAAGGACACAATCAAAGCGGCAATGTACTCGATTCTGCCATGTCCGAAAGGATGATCCTTATCTGCGGGCTTGCTCGCCATCTTTACCCCGACAAACCCAATAATGGAGGAGGCTGCATCTGATAGATTATTAAAGGCGTCTGCTGTCACAGACACGCTTCGCAGGATAATCCCAACACTTAGCTTGACAAAAAATAAAAAGAGATTGCACAATATGCCTATAGTGCTGGCAAACAGCCCATATGCCGTGCGAACAGAGGGCTCCTCATATTTATCATAATCCTTTACAAAACGTTTTACTAAACGATCTGTGATACCACATCTATTTTTCTTCATAGATTCTTCCATCCTCCAGTCTGAGGATTCTGTCACACATTTCATGAATCACCGCCATATCATGTGAGATAAATAGATAGGAAAGTCCATATTCCCTCCCAAGTTCCTTGAGAAGTGACAGAATCTGCGCCTGTATTGTTACATCCAGCGCTGACACGGGCTCATCTGCAATAATAAAACGGGACTTTAGGATAAGTGCCAGCGCGATACCTACTCTCTGTCTCTGTCCCCCACTCAGCTCGCTGGGGCGACGATCCATGTAGGTCCTATCCAAGCCAACTCTCTTTAGTATATCTTGAACCTGCTCTCTTCTTTCTTTTTTTGTAAGCTTTCTCTGTATTCGAAGTGGCTCCTCCAGAATCCAGCCGATGGATCGAACAGGATTGAGTGAACCATAGGGGTCTTGAAAAACCATCTGAGGATATTCTGTATAATGCTGAATCAATCCATCTGTGCAGATGTTCAACCCCAGAATCGCCTTGGAGAGCGATGATTTCCCACCGCCGCTGTCTCCCACCAACCCCACAATCTCCCTTTCATAGATGGCAAAATTAGCGTCAAAGATCACCTGCTTACGCCCTCCGCCCTTCTCTGGGTAATAGACATTGAGATGTTCGACCAAAAGAACCTTCTTTCTGTCTATCTGATCAGTACTTCTCTCTTTTTTTCCTTCTGGTATGGATGCCAGTAAGCGCTTCGTATATTCCTTCTCTGGATGATGGAAGATCTCTTCTGGCGTCCCCTCCTCCACAAGCTCGCCCTCATACATAACCAGAATCCTGTCACAGAAATCCTTCACCACCTCCAGATTATGGGAGATGAAAAGAATCCCCATCTGTTTTTTTTCATTGATCTCCTTAAGTAATGTAAGAATCTGATCCTGAATTCTTCTGTCCAGCGCCGTCGTCGGCTCATCAGCAATCATAAGCTGCGGCTGTAATATCATAGCCATCGCAATCATAACGCGCTGGCGCATCCCCCCTGATAGCTGGTGGGGATAAGAATAAAACAGCTTCTCCGGCTGTTCTAAGCCTGCATCCTCCAGCGCTTGCAAAACAACCCTCTTTCTCTCCGCTTTATCCAGATCCGTGTGAAGAAGAAGCACCTCCTCCACCTGCTTTCCAACCTTCATAACCGGATTCAGAGAGGTCATAGGCTCCTGAAATATCATTGAAATATCTCTGCCTTGTATAATCCTCCGCTCCTTTTTTGTAAGGGACATCAGATCACTGCCATCAAAAATAATCTGACCGGAAGAAGCTGCTGTCTCAGGAAGAAGTCCAGCAATACTCAGCGCCGTCATGCTCTTGCCTGAGCCCGATTCCCCAATCACAGCAAGTATCTCTCCTCTCTTCATCGAAAAAGAAATTCCCTTCACCGCTTTGTTGACGGACTCCGCCTCTATTCTCTCTGTCTCATCTGGAAAAGAAACTGTCAGATTCCTAACCTCAAGCATATCTCTCATTCCTTAAGCACCTAACCCTTCGTTGATCAGACTAAATCCAAGTATCAGCAATATAATCACCACTCCCGGATAGAGAGCATACCAAGGGGCTGAGAAGAGATATCCCTGTGCCTCTGCAAGCATCCGGCCAAGACTGGCATCCGGCGGCTGCACCCCGATTCCCAGATAGCTCATGCCAGCCTCCGCAAGCACAGCATTATTAAAGCCAACAGTGATCGCTGACAAAAGAGCTGGGAGCGTGTTGGGCAATATATGAAAAAACATAATGCGAAAATGACCTGCCCCCATCAATCTCGCGCTCTTCACATAATCAAGCTCCTTCTGCCTGATAAACTCTCCCCTCACAATACGGGCAAAGCTTGGAATAAATATAATACCCAGCGCAAGTATTATCTGATATACTTTATTGCCCAATATACTGATAAAGACCAGCGCCAACAAAATACTTGGAAATGCAACAAGCGCATCATTCATTCTCATAAGTATCTCATCTAATATCCCACCAAAATATCCTGTGATCGCGCCGAGCAGCACGCCAAATAAACTGCCAAAAAGTGTCACGGACACTGCGACAAAAAATGTCGTGCCCAGCCCCTCTAATACCCGGCTGAATATATCGCGACCAAAATTATCTGTGCCCATCAGATGCCTTGCGCAAGGCGCCATAAATTTTTCCGCTCCATTCATTTTGCTGGACTCATAGGGAGTATAAAAAACTCCTATTAGCATCACGGCAAACAACACTGCACTAATTAAAATTCCTGCTGTCAAAGCCGTATTTTTTTTTCCGAAATATCTCATAGAAAGCCTCCGTCGTTCGCCGCCTACTCCTCACGTATGCGCGGATCAGCCAGCCTGTACAGCATATCCACGATAAAATTGACAATCACGACCGCAGAAGCAATATATACAATAATCGCCTGTACCACTGGATAATCTCTGTAGCCTATGGAAGATACCAGAAGCCTTCCCACTCCGGGAAGATTAAAGACCTGCTCAACCACAATACTCCCCGCCATAGTATCAGCAATTATCATCCCCAATATCGTAATAACAGGAATACAGGAATTTTTCAGCACATGGATAAAAAGAACTCTATTATCTGTATTCCCCTTGCTGTACGCCGTTCTCACATAATCTTTTTTTCTCTGCTCCAACACCGAGCTTCTTAAAAACTTTATTACCATCGCCGTCTTTGGTATCGCTATCGCCGCTGCCGGAGCGATAAGATACAGCAAAAATCCCGTCGTGCTCTCTCTATAACTAATATATTCTCCCGGTGTAAACCACTTCAGCATCAAGCCAAATACCAATATTAACAATACGCCAAGAAAAAAAGAGGGCACTGACATCAGCGTCTGATTTACTACATTCACCAGCCTGCCAAACCTTGTGTCAGCAAACCTCGCCATCAATATCCCAAATGGTATGGAAAGTCCAAGAATAAATAGAAAGCTGACAGCCGTGAGCGCCAGCGTAACAGGAAGCTTATCTCCAAGCAGTCCACCGACAGAGGTTCCATAATGATAAGAATCTCCCAGATCCCCTCTGACAAAATCCCACACCCAGCTTACATACCTCACCGGCATAGGCCTGTCAAGCCCCATCTGTTTCTGATAAGCTGCAATCTGCTGCTCTGTGGCATCCATTCCAAGAACCGACAAGGATGGATCACCCGGAATCACCTGAAAGGCAAGGAATGCAGCAAATGAGATTAACAACAATGTTATAATGAGAGTGATTGTTTTCTTTCCTATCTGTTTCAAGCCACATTCCGCCCTTCTGTATTTCTACTATTTATAATAAATCATTGCCATATCCAGCACATAAACTGGATAAAATTCATAGCCGCTCAGATCCTTTTTTATTGCAACCAGCTTTGCAGGATCTTGAATGTAAACCGACGCAGCGTTCTCAGCAAGTATCTGTTGAAGCCTCTGGTATTTTTCTACTTTTTCCGCGCCATCAATGCTCGCCATCGCTTCCTCAAGCACCCTATCATATTCCTCGTCAGAAAAGCTTACAAAATTATTGCGCGCTGTGCTGTGATAGCGATCGAGCAGATCCTTTGGAGCAAGATCGGAATCCAGACCTACCACCGTGCTCTGATACTGTTTCCCCCTGTAGACATCAGAGAGCCACGTTCCCCACTCTACCAGATTAATCTTTGCCCGAATATTTGCCTGTTTCAATTCTTCCACAATCACCTGCGCGGTATCCACATGAAACTGATAGTTAGACGGCACTGTGATTGTCATATCAAAACCATCAGGATACCCTGCCTCCAAGAGCAGCGCCTTCGCCCTATCTACATCTGGTTCATACAGATCCTTTGTACTCTCCAGATAATAAAGACCAAAGGCCGGAAACATATTGCTTCCTATCTCTGTTCCATATCCATCTGCCACCATATCCATAATTTCCTGTGGGTTTACAAGGCAGGCAAGTGCTTGCCGAACTCTTACATCATCAAAGGGCTTCTCTGCGTTATTTAAAAATAATGCTTGAACTAAATTGGATGTCCCCACCAGAACCTCCATCTGCCCAGAAAGCTCTCTTGCCTGATCACTTGTCAAATATGGATATAGATCAATGGAACCTCCCTTTAACTCAAGCATGGCAGAGTCTGTATTTGCCACAATGCGAAACTCCACCTTATCCAGATAGGGAAGCCCCTTCTGCCAGTAACCGTCATATGCCTCCATCACAAAAGAATGTTGTGGGGAATAAGATACAAACCGAAATGGTCCTGTGCCGACCGGCGCCTCTTTCTGCTTCTCATAATCTTTGGGTATGATCGCAGCGGTCAGATAGCCAATAAGCTCTGTATCACCATTTTCCAGCACTAGCTCCACTGTGTGATCATCAAGACGATTGACCTGTGAAATAACAGAATACGCTGACACCAGAGGAGCTTCCTGCCCTTCCAGCTTGCCAGCGCACCGGTTGACGGAATATATCACATCATCTATTGTCACCGGCTCGCCGCTGTGAAAGGTAATGCCATCCCTCAATGTAAAGGTATAGGTCATTCCATCTTCTGAAATCTCATACTTGCTGGCAACTGCCGGAATCAAATTTCCATCCTTATCAGGCTTAACTAAGCCCTCAAAAATATTAAATAACACCTCTGAAGTTCCTGCCGCATCTGCCATATGTGGGTCAAGACTATCCAAATCCTGTTGTATCCCTACAACCACAGAGCCACCCTTTTTTGGCTCTGCCTGAGTCGTACTATCGTCCACAGAAACACTCGTCCCCTGCCCGTTGCCCAACTTATCACCTGTACACCCGCACAGTGTAATAGCCAGAAGCCCCGCTGCAAAAAGAAGCCTACATACTTTGTAACATCTTGTCTGTTTCATCATAGCTCATCCTCTTTGTTTTATATTCTCTCATTATTCAGTTGTTCGTATTATTGTATCCTTTTATACTGGAATTTGCAAGCAATTTTTTCCTTTTCATTTTAAATAAACAAGCCGCCTTTCACGCCAGCAATGTTTCCCGCACGTTATTTAAGCCACTATTGCGGCATACTTCCTCTGCATGGGGCTGCGCATAAAAAAGGAGCTGCCTATGCAGCCCCTTCCCTAATCTCTTTCGAAAAATAATATCTCATTTCAAAAACAAAAAACCGAAATTTATATATTAATGAAAAAGGTACTATTCTACTCCATGGATTATAATTTTGTAACGTTGGTTGCCTGAGGTCCCTTCGCACCGTTTACTACATCAAACTCTACAGCAGCGCCCTCGTCCAAAGACTTGAAGCCTTCCATGTTAAGTCCTGAGTAATGAACGAATACATCATTTCCCTGCTCATCAGAGATAAAGCCGTATCCCTTCTGGTTATTGAACCACTTAACTGTACCTTTCATTTTCTTACCTCCAAAATATTAAAATAACTATGCGGATCTAGGAAATTATTCCTAGATCCATCTGTGACTTTCTATAGAATAACACAATCTACTACAAATGTCAAACGTTTTCTTCTTTTTTATAAAAAATTTATCACCCAAAAGGACTAATCTGTGTTATGCTATACATATGGTGTGCCTGTTCTACACTTTTACACACCACAACACATATTTGGAGGTTCTATTATGCTTGGAGATTTTGATCTGACCAGATCGGTCCCGGTACTGTCCGTCACCTTTCTGGCTATAACCTGTTTTTTATCTATCACGGTTCCGGTGCTTGCGCTCTATATATTCCGCAGAAAATACCGTTCCAGCTTCCGTGCACTGCTGATTGGCATAGCGGACGGTCTCACTCTCGAATATATGCTCTGTAATGTTATCTGGATGCTGCTTTTGCTAATTCCTTTTATCCAAAGCAGTCCTCTCGCCTACATTTTTATTGGCATTATCCTAGGCTGTGTGATCTTCGAGGGAGGGCGCTATCTTATGATTGGATTGATGGAGCGATACCAGATTCCATTCAGTGGATTATTCCTGCTCGCCACAGGAATATCTGGGACAAATTCTCTTCTTCGCACCTCTATTAAGTCCTTTGAGAGCTTTGTCATAGCTATTACCATCAATGATACTGGGCTTGAGACGCTCGCGGCGGAAGCTGGGGAAAACGCCGTCACCATGCTACAGGCTATTGAACCTATGCTGACCTGCCAGCCTTATGTCTACTTGATGAACGGGCTGGATGTATTTGTCAATCTGCTGTTCCATGTCTCTGCATGTGTCCTGCTATATGGTGTCTATCACAAAAGACTTCCAAACTATTATCTTCCTGTCACAGCCGGACTGCGCCTGTTCTATGAGTTGCCGGGCTATCTGTACACCTACGGCCAGATTATCACAAATGCCTACCTAGCAGAAGGTATCTCTATTCTCGCTGCTGCCGGCATCGCCTATCTCGCCTACCAAGCTACCACAACCAAAATGCCTGATAAACTCGCCTCCCTAACTCCCGAAGGAAATCAGGCTTTCCCTGATTTTAATGCCAATATTAGAAAACATTCTATCAGAGATAACGCAAACATACTGTCGAACAGACAAGATAAGGATTCTCTCTAAGCTAAATAGAAGTAATGATATCAATATAAAATCAAAATCCTTTTATCAATGATAAAAGAGCGCTTCCAGAAATAAATTGTGGAAGCGCTCTTTTTCTGTAGAGTTATCTGCCTGTCACAAAAACCAAGGCTGACTATTCTGTTTTAGGATATAAAAGTCCTCGTATCTGGTTAATCATAATAATAAAGAATGTACTTAATGCAAAAGCTGCTGCGCCAAACAACCCTTTCACTGGAGATTCCAGCCCGCCAAGCCCAACCTCCTCCAGAAATTCTCCAATATCTGCAAGATAACACAGACTATAGAAAAACTGAGCGACCGCAAGCGCCATCCACGCACCCTTTAAGTTTGCATTTGGCTCCGTAATCTTTTCCATTTTATTCTTTACCATAAGACCTTCCATAATATAATAGGTCATATAGATATAAAAGATCGCTCCCATGCCATACATCAGTGCCATGACTGATTGAGACATATTAAGGTATGTGACAAGGCGAGTCCCCAGACAAAAAATCAGCGACAACACTGCGTGCTTGCGGCTGGCCTTAAAACATGGACTCCATGGGATCAATCCTGTCACTCCCCAGATCAGCAGCGCATGCCCCACCACATCTGTAATGACATTCACCATTATAATATCCATCCGTATTCTGTTATCCAGAGAAAGAATAAACAGCCCCGCCATTACCTTAATCAAATCCTTCATACCTTTTTCTCCTTATCCCGCATAAGCATCAATATACTGTCCTTTTAAGAAGCTGCCCTCTATCACCTTCCGGTTTCTCTCATATGGATTGCTTTCGGTGTACTTGATCATTGTGCTTGTCTGTCCGCCTGCCACATAGGATTTGCCACATTCTGGACAGACTGCCGTCTTCAGTCTCACAGATGCTGAGACAAGATCGGCATTTTCCTTGTTGCCCTCCTGTCTTGCATTTGCCACATGCATCTGCTCATGAGACATTACCATCGACGCTGACTTCTCAGGCGATACATGTGACGGCGTCTTAAAAGACACATCTGACTCATTCGATCCATCCACATACTTCCGGTTTTTACAGGTTTGACATTCCTCAGAGGAATTTACCTTTGTATCTGGATTTCCCGGCATTCCCACGCCTTCTGTCTTCCCCATACTTCCCGGCATGTATGTATAATTTCCATACTGTATTCCCGCATAACCTGATATTCCCATCATCGCTATTTCCTCCTTTCCAATACTATATATTCAGAAATCTAGCTTTCCGTGCCATATACCTCAATCTGTGTCAAAGCAGGAAACGGTGATGGATCATCCGCCTTCTTAAGCTGCTCAAGCTGTATCCATTCTGTCTGTCTTGGCTCAAACGAGATAATCTGCCCTTTTCCCGTCTTCTCTAAGGTACACACCATCATGGTATCATCAGAAAATCTCACTGTGATCTCCCTCCACCAATTATCATGTGGAAAATCAGCTCTCAGATAAATACACAGCTTATCTGTACGGATGCTTCTTCCAAACTCCACGCGAATCACCGCCTCTGGATCTCTGTTAATTCCCCATGAACCATAAGGCCACTCGCCATGGCTGTCATTCGCTTTAATTCCATCGATCGCATTGCGGGCAGCGAACACAGACTCTCCTCTGGTCTCCACATTAGCTGTCGCATGGGGATAACAGCCTGTGTCACCATGCTGATCGTACTTGTTGCGCGAAAGATTTCTGTATACTGTCGTCTCTGACTTCAAGGCTGATCTGACTGTGATAAGATGCTTATCTCCTGTAAAGCTCCTTGGAGAGTAACACACCTTTTTATCTCCAAATGGAATCTGATACAAAAGATGTCCCTGCTTCAGATAGACAAGCTCCTCACCCAGCGTATCATCTAACTGAATCACCGCCAGACATGGCTCCTCCGCCTCTATCTCGATGCTGTCACCCTCCTTGAATATGCCGCTGTAAACCAGAAAAATCTCTTCCTCCCCCTCTGAAGATGAGAGAAGCGTTCTCTGCGCATCCCATATCTTACAAGTAAACTTCATAGCTGCCTCCCTTTCCTGAAAGCCTTCATTCTGTTTTCTATAGTTTACCCCTGTATAAAATATAAGTCAAGTGGGAAGATGGCAAATACTTACCCATAAACTTTTTCTTTTATCTTTAATTTATGTTGAGTACATTCTTCTTCTCTCATAAAAAAGAGAGACTTCTTGCTATAAAAGGCTATAATAGTAGAATTTATTTGGATTCAGTGATATACTTGATGTATCAGTATGTACAATAGCTATATGCAACTAAAAAATGATTGCTTACACACAACCCACACAAAAACTAGATACTTAGATCACAGAAAGATATGGAGGACGTATGGAAAAACTATTATTAAAAGCATGCCAGAATGGCCAGAAAGGTGTGGTGATGGCATTTTTAAAAAAGGAAGGGCTTCAAATGAACGCGGTAGACGAGATGGGTTTTGCTCCACTGCACTACGCGTGTAAAAAGGGATACCGGGACATTGTCGCCCTGCTTCTCAAAAAAGATGCCGATCCCTGCTTAAGCTCCAACGAAAGTATCACCCCTCTTCACATGGCTGTTCTTTCAGGAAATAAAGAGATTATAAAGCTTCTTACGGATTCAGGCGCCGACTTAGATGCCACTGACAAGCAGGGAAAAACTCCTCTTATTTACGCGGTGGACGCAAAAAAAGCGGATGCGGCAAAATATCTGATAGAACTAGGAGCAGACTGCTCTCTCGCAGATAATCAAGGACACACTGCGATGGATTACGCGAATGCGATGGGACTTGTCCAGCTTATTGACAGTCTAGGATCTTCCGAAAATACGGATTCCTTTGGCAACACTCCACTTCATCAAGCCTGTTATAACGGACAGAGCGAAATGATAAAAACAATGCTTGCAAAAGACCATACCACCATCAATACACGCAATGATGAAAAAATGACTCCGCTCCACGTAGCTGTCTCCACAGACAATATTCTGATCTCTGAGCTTTTGCTGGAGGCTGGGGCAGATACCAATATAAGTGGACTTTATGGAAATTCTCCCCTACACACAGCGGCAAAAAACAATAACGAACATCTTGTCAAAAAACTACTTATGCATAACGCAAGCATCGATGAGCGCAATGAAGCGGGAGAAACGGCACTTATTATAGCATCCCGAAACGGCAGTAATTATATTGTAGGTACATTGCTAGAACATGGGGCAGCAGTTAGCTATGTAGATAAAGCAGAACACACTGCCCTATACTATGCAACAGAAAATGGAAACAGTGATATTGTAGAAAAATTATTGCTTGCTGGAGCAGAGGAATAAGCCCTGATCAGCTTAACACACCTGCTTGCTTTAGTCTTTTCTGCAGAACTGGCCCAATCAGCACAGCTACTATTATTTTTGCCGCATCTCCCGGCAAAAACGGCAGAACTCCACCGGCAAGTGCTACATAAAAAGTATATCCCTCTACCTTTGCCAGCCAGATAGTGCCAAATAGATACGCCATCATCGTGCCAAGCACCAAGCCAAGTATATACATATATACTTTCCCAGTAAACGTTTCGACAAACCATCCGCCGATCACCGCCATAAGAATAAAGCCTATCAGATACCCACCTGTTGGTCCTGCCAGCTTAACCAACCCTGCGCTAAAGCCTGAAAATACAGGTATCCCTACCAGTCCCACCAGCAAATAGACCAGATAGCTTATCGTTCCCTTTTTCCAGCCAAGCACAAACACGCTTATGTAGATCGCAAGATTCGTAAAAGAAATCGGCACGGGAGATATGGGAATTCTTATTGAAAGCGGTCCTAATATACAGGTGATTGCCGTCATCACTCCTATCACGGCCAGATTGCGGGGTGATATGCTTTTGTTTTCTTTCATCTATTGATCCTCCTCATCTAATACTCTGCCCATCTCTTTAATCATCTCCATGTCCTCACGGATGGTATTGCCCGACGTAGTCAACATATTTCCTGTGATCGCCGCATTTACTCCTGAGCAAAACGCCTCTCTGCCAGAATCCCCAAGAAGTATCCTGCCACCTGCCAGACGTATATCTGCATCTGGATTCAAGTAACGAAACAGCGCCACACTTCTCAGTATTTCTTCTCGCTCTAGTTTCTTATTCTCTCCAAATGGTGTTCCTGTTATCGGAATCAAGATATTCAGAGGAATAGAATCCACTTGAAGCTCTGAGAGCGTCAGTGCCATATCTATTCTATCCATCCAGTCCTCCCCAAGTCCAAGTATACCTCCTGAGCAAACAGAAAGTCCTGCCTGCTTTGCTCCCGCGATGCAGGCAAGCTTGTCCTGAAAGGTATGTGTAGTGCATACTTTTGGAAAAAATCTCTCAGAGGTCTCAATATTCGCATGATAGCGCTCCACACCAGCCTCCTTCAGCAGCACAAATATCTTCTTATCAAGCAACCCATGCGATGCGCACAGATGCAGCTTTGTCTCTGAAGAAAGTCTTTGATATGCTTCCAGAGCCTTTTCCAGATCGGTTCCCCTCAGATCTCTTCCTGATGTCACTATGGAATACCTTTTAACCCCTTCTAATTCATTGGCTTTCGCATCTGCCACAAACTCATCTGGCTCAAGAAATTTATGTACCTCCGCCCCAGTTGTATAATGTCCTGACTGAGCACAAAATTTGCAGTCCTCACTGCATCTTCCACCTCTTCCATTTACAATCGTACAGAAATCTACCTTTTCTCCACAAAAGTATGCACGTATCTGATCGGCTCCCTCACAGACCTCCTCCAATTTATCTTCAAGAAGAAAGTCCATATCGTCCTCTCTTGTCAGCCGCCTCCCCTTTATTATTTCATCAGCAATCTGGCTGCTTCTGCTCTCCATACTATCCCTCCATCTTCACTATCTAATTTTTTGTACTTTCTCAGTATACGATAGGGAGCGCAAATTGTCAACTATTTTAATATTATAGTTTACATTTCGATAACAATATTGCTATTCACAGCAGACTCACCGTGAATAGCGAACAATATCTTATCAGTATGCGCTCTCTTTCCTCTGCTTCGCCAGCATCATTCCCAAGGTCAGTACCATCAGCGCAAATATTAATTGTATTCCTAAATATCCTGCAAAATTTTCAAGACTTTCCTGTTTCCCCCAATGAACAGTAATTTCATCCAGCGCTCTCTGATACCAGAACACCGGCGTAAAGCTTCTCAGAAGATATACCGTGCTGTCTCCCCAGCGAAATAACTCAAAGCTTCCTCCCAAGAAGGGAAGCCCTAAGGCAATTAAATTTGCCACAATTCCCCTGCTCTGCGCTGTTTTGGCAAATATGCCTATCATAAAACCCACTGCAGTAGAAAAAAGGCTAATGGATAGGAGGTTGACTGCCATCAACAGTCCCCCTGCGCTGTATGCTGCCTCCCCACACAAAATCACAGCCATCCAGAAGAACAGCATCCAGAAAAATAGCATTACCAAAAGATCGGCCCCCACATAAGTTAGCTCCAATATTTCCAGACGCACTGGTGCCGCCTGATGCCGCATAAATAGCTCTGTATCAGAGGTTACTGCTGTCACTGCACTGATGGTCAACATAACCAGCACCATCACTGCCAAAACTGCGTAGCGATAATAGAGCGTCACTGCTGCCAAGCCCACATAGGTCTTCCTGCCAATCACAATAAAAAGAAAGAATAAAGTTAGGTAAATTACGTACAACCATAACTGCTTTTTTAAAATTCGAATGTAAAGATCAAATAACTTCATTAGCTGTGAGCTCCTTACCTGTCATTTCCAAATATACATCTCCCAAGGTCGGACGTTCTGAATAGACACTACCTATCGACACATCCCGCTCCTGAAGAAAATTTAGCACATTTACTAGATTATGCCTGCCATTCACGGACTTCATTGTGAGCTGCCCACTGTAATATTTCACATCACATACATTTGGAAGCTGTTGAAGCTCCTCAAGAATCTCCTGTGTCAGATGCCATGTCTCCACCGTTATTTTTTCCCCAATTCCTATCATCTCCTTCAATTCCTCCTTTGTCCCCTGAGCGATCAGCTTTCCTCTGTCCAACATATAGATTTTTCCCGATAAGCTCTCCACGTCCTCCACATTTCCCGTAGCATACAGAATCGCTGTTCCTTTCTGATTGAGCTCTATAATCTTCTCCCGAATTACATGACTTCCAATAATATCCATATCATTCATCGGTTCATCAAGCAGCAAAAGCTTTGGTCTATGTGCAATTCCACATGCAAAATTCAATCGTTTCAAAAGACTTTCATTGAGCTGTCTTGGATAAAACTTCCAGAAATCATGAAGCCCTGTCCACTCTACTGCTTCCTCCGCAGCCTTTATGCGCTCCTTTTTATCTTTGATATACAGCCCGCAAAAATATTCTATATTTTCATATACAGTAAGCTCCCGATAGAGAATGGGCTCCTGAGGCACATAGCCAATATTGCGCTTCAACATAGGAAATGCCGACAACCTTTTTCCAAATACCTCTATCTCTCCTTTGTTCACCTTTGTCAATGATAAAATAGCTTTCAGCACTGTACTCTTCCCACAGCCTACTGGTCCAAACAGCCCCGCCATCTCTCCGTCCTCCAAGGAAAGGCTTATATGATCCACTACATTGCTGCTGCCGTACCTTTTCACAAGCCTCTGCATTTGTATCACCATATCTCTATCTCTCCTGTCCGCGCCAATTTATTCTCTTATAGTAGTGTACCTCATTTTCCTGTAGGAATATAGTGATTTCTGTCCCATTCTACAAATATTTTATGTGACAAATGTCATGATGGAAAACACTTTCCATCTGCATAAAAATATGTTAAAATGTTTCCTAATTGAAGGGAGCTAAGGCTATGGAAAAACTGTATGACAAATTAATATTATTTTTATGCTGCACTATTTTTCTGATCTCCTACAGCCTTTCTTTATATGCCATTCTGCCCGTTATCATTATTATTTCCCTTAATTCTGTGATGACCTATTTTAATAATAGCGCGCTCAATATTGTCTCTTATCTGTGTTATGTGGGCCTTTGCCTTATATCACCGAATTTTATCTGTTTCTTGCCAGTGATGTGTTATGATATGGTGGGAGAGCCATACCGATATGCCATATATTTTGGAATTTTTGCGGCAATGAATTCTCTGCATTATTACCATCCAATTACATTATTAATCTTACTTTTGCTAACCATCCTTTCATGGCTGCTCAAAAAGCGCACTCTCGCGCTGACACAGGCGAAACAGGATTATTTTACTCTTCGGGATGAGATGATGGAAAAAGCAGAGCAGCTACAGTTAAAAAATCGTGATCTGTTAGAAAAACAGGACTATGAGATCAGCAATGCCACCCTAAACGAAAGAAACCGCATTGCAAGAGAGATTCACGACACAGTTGGTCATCTATTGTCAAGCTCCATCCTGCAGATAGGAGCACTGCTTGCCATATCTAAGGATGAAACTACCAAGGAACAGTTGACAAATATAAAGAATACATTATCCGCCGGCATGGATAGCATTCGCTCAAGCATCCATAATATCCACGAGGATTCTCTGGATCTACAGAATAAGCTTGAAGAGCTGCTCCACAATTTTACCTTCTGCAAAACCGTATTTTCCTATCATGTCAATCATGATTTTCCGATGAAAGCAAAATATACCATACTATTTGTCACAAAAGAAGCTCTGTCCAATGTTATGAAACATTCTAATGCCACTCTTGTCAGCATCACCATCACAGAGCTGCCGGGATTGTACCAGATTATCATTCATGACAATGGAACCTCGACAATATCCTCGGCATCTCACGACTCTACTGGAATGGGACTACAAAGTATGATAGAGCGCGTCAATACACTTGGAGGAAATTTCCACACCGACAATCGTGAAGGCTTTAAGATCTTTATCTCTCTTCCCAAGGAAGAATCCTCTTAATTATCAGGAAAGGAAGCACATTATGAATATTATACTGATCGATGATGACAAGCTGGTTTGCAGTGCACTAAAAACAATTTTAGAAAGTGATCCAGATTTTCATGTTCCAGTTATGGGACATGATGGGACGGAAGCTATCTCACTGTACACAAAATACCGCCCCGATTTAATTCTTATGGATATTCGCATGGCTGGAATGACTGGAATTGATGCTGGGGAAGCTATTTTAAAAAAATTCCCCGAAGCTAGGATTCTCTATCTAACTACTTTTGCTGACAATGAATATATTATCCGCGCTCTTAAAATTGGAGCAAAGGGTTATATTCTCAAACAAAACTTTGAGAGCATTATTCCTGCCATCAAGGCTGTGGCAAGCGGACAGAGCGTATTTGGAGATGAGATTGTCTCCCGCCTGCCCAATATGAGCTGGACTCCCACTGCCTCGCTAGAGGGCTTTGATCTCACAGAACGAGAGATAGAGGTTATACAAAATGTAGCGGAAGGTCTGAGTAACAAAGAAATTGCTGGGCTTCTCTTTCTCAGTGAGGGAACTGTGCGCAACTATATCAGCACTATTTTGGAAAAACTTAATCTGCGAGATCGCACCCAGCTTGCCATCTTTTACTACAAACACCAAAATGGCTAAGGCCCATCCAGATTATAGCGGGAGATATGTTTATGGAAAAGAAAGTACAGATTTTGAATTATTCGATCATTCGTCTATGTGATAAACCTGAGTTAAAAGAAACGGCAGCACAATGGTTTCACGAAAAATGGGGCATCCCCTTAGAAGCCTATCTAGAAAGCATGGACGACTGCTTAAAGGGTGCAAATGCTGTACCTCAATGGTATGTGGCACTGGAAAATTCCCAGATCATTGGGGGAATGGGAGTGATAGAGAACGATTTCCATGATAGAAAGGATCTCTCTCCCAATGTCTGTGCTGTCTATACTGAAAAGCATAAAAGAGGACAAGGTGTCGCCGGTGCTTTATTAAATTTTGTATGTAAGGATATGAAAGAAAAAGGGATTGAGACTCTATATTTGGTGACAGATCTCACTTCATTTTATGAGCGTTATGGATGGGAATTTTTCTGTATGGTACAAGGCGACGGTGAACCAGATATGGCAAGAATGTATATCCATAAAATGTAATATATATATCTACAGGTACTCACAACTTCTCAAAAACTACAAGATGTTCTATATAAAAATAATGGTTGATAAAATATGTTGTATCATTTTCGGGAAAGATCCGTCCGGCGAACTGCCTGTGGTTCTCCGTCACCCCGCTCCCGCTTAGTGAAAA
>CAJUOO010000021.1 GCA_910588535.1 uncultured Lachnospiraceae bacterium
CCATATGGGGCTGTCGCATTAAGAAAAACATATACAAGTTATTGTAAGATAATGCTCCATTTTATACTTATATCTAATGTAAGTAACGTTTACTACTACTGCTCCACTTAGCTCGTTGCTCACAAAAATAAAAATAGATATAGAGCTGCAAGTATATGAAGAATCACAATGTATCTATACTATTCAGCAAAGCAGTATAGCCAATCCGCCGTTTTCCTCAAGGAACCTATTGAAAAACGTCGGTACTTAGCGAGGTATTTCACGAGCTTAGTATCCGTTACGTTTTTCACTAAGCGAAAGCGGGGTGACGGAGGAAAACGGCGGATTGGTTATACGAACCTTTTCCAAAAAGATATAAGAACACTCATTTACAAGAAGTTATGCTAAATTGCCGCATCCTTACTTTTGTCTATATTCTTGTCTGGTATCATAGTGTATAATTTGGCTAATGCCTCCTTAATTCCTCCCACTTCATTAATCAAGCCTTCCTTCACCGTTTCCTCCCCGACAAGGATTGTGCCAAGATCCTTGGTGAGCATGCCAGTATTTAACATCATTTCTTCCAGCCTTGCCTTTGAAGTCCTACAATGTGAGCTGATAAATCCTATAATTCTGTCCTGCATCTGCTTAAAATAATCGTATGTCTGTGGTGCACCTATTATAGTGCCATTCATGCGTACTGGATGAATCACCATCGTCCCACTCGGCACAATAAAGGAATAATCCGCGGAGGTCGCTATTGGGACCCCTATCGAGTGGCTCCCTCCAAGCACTAATGACACGGTCGGTTTGCTTAAAGAAGCAATCATCTCCGCAATCGCCAACCCTGCCTCCACATCTCCACCTACCGTATTTAAAAGCAGAAGCACCCCATCTACATTGCTGCTGTCCTCAATCGAGGCAAGCTTGGGAAGCACATGCTCATACTTGGTCGTTTTGCTGTGATTAGGCAAATTTTCATGTCCCTCAATCTCACCAATAATACTCATTAGATGGATTCTTTTCTTCTTCTCATTTTCATCAAGCAGAAGCTGGCCGCTTTCACGAATCTGCTCCTCCTCCTTTTCCTGAAGCTCTGCCTTGTCCTTTTCTTTTTCTGTATCTGCCATAAAAAACCTCCATACTAAGATTCATACTGCTTCTATCTTCTCTTAGTATAAAGGTTTTTTATAAAAGTATGCCTTCTTGTAAGATATATTTTCTTATATTATTTTGAAAAGGGGTCCGTATATCCAAGTGTCTACATATAGTCGGTGACTGTTGTAAGAACCAAAAACTCTGCCACAAACATTCAACTTGACCCACATTTGTTAATTTACACAATTATAGTTATTAAAAATATTTTGCTGGTTTTATTTCTTCTATAAATTAATGTAAGAAGAATTATGAGCAGAATATTAGTTTCGTTTTGTCTGTGTTTTGCCTTTCTGATAAAATAGTCCGGCGAACTGCCTGTGGTTCTCAAGGAACCTATTGAAAAACGCCGGCGGTTAGCGAGGTAGTTTCGAGCTTACCGTCCGCTGCGTTTTTCACTAAGCGGGAGCGGGGTGACGGAGAATCACAGGCAGTTCGCTGGACGAATCTTTCCAGAAAATGATACAACAAATTTTATCAACAAGAATAACTTTTACAATAAAGTATCCTTTATCCTCAACAACTTTACAGCTAATAGCTCATCAATCTCTATTTTATTTTCTCTAACGCCTGTTTTATATCAGATATAATATCCCCCGCATCCTCAATCCCAACGGAGAACCTAATCAGATCTGGTCTTACTCCTGCTTCTATTAGTTGCTCCTCTGTAAGCTGTCTGTGTGTATGGCTCGCCGGATGCAGCACCGAAGTACGAGCATCTGCCACATGTGTCACAATCGCAGCAAGCTTTAGATTATCCATAAACCGAATGGAGTCCTCTCTCCCTCCCTTTAATCCAAAGGAAATCACACCACAGGTACCATCTGGCATATATTTCTTTGCAAGTTCATAGTGCTTGCTGCTCTTAAGTCCCGGATAATCCACCCATGCCACCATATCATTTCCTTCCAGATATTCAGCAACCCTCTGCGCATTTTCACAATGTCTCTTCACACGAAGATGCAAAGTCTCCAATCCCAAATTAAGCAAAAAAGAATTTTGCGGAGAGGCAATGGAACCCAAATCTCTCATAATCTGAACCGTTGCTTTTGTAATATATGCATTTTTCCCAAATTTTTCTGCATATACAAGACCATGATAAGAAGGATCTGGCTGTGTCAGACCCGGAAACTTATCCTTATGCGCCATCCAATCAAAATTTCCACTGTCGACAATACATCCGCCCACACTTGTAGCATGTCCGTCCATATACTTTGTTGTGGAATGAACCACTATATCTGCGCCAAATTCAAAGGGACGGCAGTTAATTGGAGTGGCAAAGGTATTGTCAACAATCAACGGAACGCCATGTGAATGGGCTAATCTGGCAAATTTCTCAATATCCAGAACCTGAACAGAAGGATTCGAGATTGTCTCCGCAAACACAAGCTTTGTATTGGGCTGAAATGCTTTTGTGATCTCCTCCTCCGGCGCATCCTGATCCACAAAAGTAACATCAATCCCCAATTTTTTCATTGTCACGGCAAACAGATTGAACGTTCCTCCATATATCGTTGCAGCGCTGACTATATGCCCGCCCGCTTCACATATATTAAATGCTGCGTAAAAGTTAGCTGCCTGTCCAGAAGAAGTAAGCATCGCTGCCAAGCCTCCCTCAAGCTGTGCAATTTTTGCCGCCACCGCATCATTTGTCGGATTCTGCAACCGAGTATAGAAATATCCCTCCTCCTCCAGATCAAATAATTTTCCCATCTGATCGCTTGTCTCATACTTAAAAGTTGTACTCTGATAAATAGGAAGAACCCGCGGCTCTCCCTTTTTCGGCTGCCAGCCACCCTGTACACATATGGTGTCTCTTTTTAAACTCTGATTCATCTTTTTTCCTCCAAATAAATTAATAAATTATATTCTAACATATCACTTATATAGATGCAATTCTAAAAAAAATTTCTAAGCTTTGCCATCTCTTTTAATTCCTCTGGCACCTCCGTGAGATTTCCCACCAGTGCAAATGCCATCTCTTCTTTGTGAAACCAGCGCTCCATACATTCCATAAGCTGCTCTGCATGAATCTGATTCATTTTTATCAAAGTGTCCTCAAGCGGCATAATCTCGTGAAACAGAAGTTGTTTTCTTGCATTGCTGTTCATTCGCCCCTTAATATTTTCGCCCTGTATAATCAGATCCGTTTTAATCTGCTCTCTGGCACGCGCAATCTCATCCTCCTTTGGAGGCTCTTTTTTTAACATACGTATCTCCTGCCCCATCGCCTCTATCGCTGGTCTCAGTTGATTGGCATTGAGTCCTGCATACATATGAAATAACCCTGCTGTCTGAAAAGTACTTCCATAAGTATATACTGAATACGCAAGTCCCATCTCCTCACGAAGCTTAAGAAAAAGCCTTGAGTTGGCTCCCCCTCCCAATATAGCGTTGAGCACAGAAAACGCATACCGCTCCTCTGCCACGCTGGTGATGGATTGATAGGCCAGATTAAGATGAAGCTGTTCAATATCCTTCTCCTCCTGATAGACACAAGGATAGAACACTGGGGGCTTAAGTAAGCAGATTCCATCTCCCCTCTTTATGCCGCCAAATGCCTCCTCAAGCTGGCTGCTGATTTCACGAAAGCAGACATTACCTGCCACAGAGATCAACATGTTTTCTGAAGTATAATATGTTTTCACAAAATTTCTCAGATCCTCACCACAAAAGCTCTCGACAGTCTCCCGCTCGCCGGAGATCAGATACCCAAGAGGATGATCCTTCCAGATGGATTTTTGAAGCATCTCATGCACTACATCCTCAGGGGAATCCTTGTACATGTCAATCTCCTCCATCACGATATCCTTCTCCTTCTTCAGATCCTCATCAAGAAATAGAGAATCGTTCAGCATATCACCCAAAAGCTCAATGGAACGCGCCAGATTTTCTTTTAACACCCACACATAATAAGAGGTAAATTCTTTACTGGTATAGGCATCCAGATTTCCGCCAATGTCTGCCGTCTCATCTGCGATCTGTCTGGCATCTCTCTTTCTTGTCCGCTTAAATACCATATGCTCGACCATATGTGCAATCCCATTATTCTCCTCTGTCTCATACGCCGATCCTGTTCGCACCCATACCCCCAAAGCCACCGAATGGGCGTACTCCACCTGCTCGCAAATTACATGTATCCCATTGCTTAACTGATGCTGTTCTATCATGTACCCTGTCCTCTCCCAATTATATTTTCATAAGCTGCGGCTTAGTATAGCATAAATCCTGCTTGTTTTCAACATGCTCTCCTCTATAAGAGGAATCGAAACGGCTGCACCAAAAATCCAAATAGCTTTAAAAACAACTCTTTTCCCTTATCAAGTTCCGTGCGCTTATGACCAAATGGAACCATATATTCCTTTTCTGACAACACTCGCATAGAATCCTGCTCCAGCGCCGCAAGCTTTTCCTCAAGACTAAGATTCAGCTCCCTGCTGTCTATCACAAACATAAGCTCTGTATCTAGGTATGCACTTCTCATATCAAAATTAAAAGAGCCTATCACAGAAATCCTGTCATCCACTAAAATCGATTTTCCATGTGAGGAATCACCACCATCATATTCATAGACAGTCATATTGCAGGACAGAAGTTCCTTTTTGTTATAGAGATAATCTGCGGAGGCACAGACATTATCCCCATTACTAATGGCATTTAGCTGTATAGTGGTTTGCGGCACTTGTCCAGCAATTTTTGCAAGTTCCTCATACATATAAGAATTGCAGACCACATAAGGTGTATGAATATACACTTTCTCCTTCGCCTGCTTCATCAGCTCGACAAGCTCATAGAACACCCACGGCTCCTTTCCCATAATCGATACAGGATTATATAATAATGTTACCTTTTCCACTGGAACAGTACCTGTCACAAAGGAAATCTCCTCCGCATCTTTTGGGATTATCTCCTCAAGTTCCTTATATCTATTATCAAGCTCCTCTCTAAGCTTCCGCTCTTTGCTCCCCTGCCCATACTTCTCTTCATTATACAGAGATTTACATACCTTCTGCTCCCACACCAGCTTATAATATTCTTCCATCTGAGCGATGGCACTGCCCTCCATCATCCTGTCACTGACAAAAAATACCTCTCTGTCAAGGCTTAGATTCTTATCTGTATAAGCTCCCAGAAAATAATCAAAGGTATTTCTTCCTCCCATCAGCAGATAAGTTCCATCCACCATAATATATTTGTCGTGCATCCTGCCATTTAACGTCCACGGAAGCAGAGGATTCGGCTCGTTGTACAGTCGTATCTCAATATTCTCATGACCTCCCAGAACCTTAAAAATAGGCTTTCTCATGCGCAAAAGTCCACTTACACCATCCACCAAAATCCTGACCTTAACCCCTCTGTCCGCCGCCTGTAATAGCACTGCGGCAATATCTCTTGTACTCTCACAATCCCTCATATCAAAAGTGGCAAGCACAATCTCCTCCCTCGCACAGTCAAGCATCTGAAGCCGCACCTCAAGCGCCTCCATGGCTGTCTCTATAATACATGCTCTATCTGTCCCCTGCCCTTCCTGTCCATAATACCCCCTATTTTGCACCTTCTGCTGATACTCATCCCCAACGGTCTTAAAGCGGCAAAAAGGCAGCAGAAGTCCTGCCATAAAATAGAGAATAAAAAGCAACAAACCTGTAAGAACAATCCTTTTTCTTCGGTTTCTCTTCATTCTGCCAATCTCCTTCTCTATAAATTTACGATCTTAAGAATAGGATATTTCCTTCCTTCTTTTCTGTCAACTGTATTTACTGTTTTTGTGACATTCTCGGAAGAAAGTGGAAATTTTTTTAAAATAAGCCTCGTATAAATTTAAGTCATTTCGTCCATTCTTTACTTATAACAATGAATGATGCGGAGGAAAAGGTAATGCCAGTATACAAAGTAGAAATATGTGGGGTGAACACCTCAAAGCTCCCCCTTCTAAAGAATGAAGAAAAGGATGAGCTTTTTAAGCGTATTCTAAAGGGTGATAAAACCGCCAGAGAGCAGTACATCAAAGGAAACCTGCGTCTTGTTCTTAGCGTGATCCAACGTTTTTCCAACAGCAGCGAAAATATAGATGACCTATTTCAAATTGGCTGCATCGGTCTAATCAAGGCGATCGACAATTTCGACATCACTCAAAACGTGAAATTCAGTACCTATGCGGTTCCTATGATTGCAGGTGAGGTGCGGCGCTATCTAAGAGACAATAACAGCATCCGTGTCAGCCGTTCCCTGCGTGACACTGCCTACAAGGCCATCTATGCAAAAGAAGCACTGATGAAGAAAAATCAAAAGGAGCCAACCATCACTGAAATTGCAGCGGAGGTAGGCATCAGCAAAGAAGATATTGTTTTTGCACTAGATGCCATACAAAACCCTGTATCCCTGTACGAGCCGGTCTACACAGAAGGAGGCGACGCGCTCTATGTTATGGATCAGATCAGTGACAAAAAGAATAAAGAGGAAAATTGGATTGAAGAGCTATCCCTCTCTCAAGCCCTTAAGAAATTGAATGAACGGGAAAATAAAATTATTCGCATGCGTTTTTTTGAAGGAAAAACACAGATGGAAGTAGCAGAAGAAATTCAGATCTCACAAGCTCAAGTTTCCCGTCTTGAAAAAAATGCTCTCAAAAATTTAAAATCTTATCTAAGCTGATAACCATATACTACTTTCAAACATTGCCCTTTATTCAAATGGACGATAGAACTATTTAGAACCAGTCAAAACCCCCACTGCAAGTAACAAAACATCCAGCTTGCACCCCTCCCAAGAGGAGGGGTATTTGACCTTTTGGTTTGTTGCTCGCTAGAATCAAGGCTACTAATATACAGATCACTTGTCAACTTGACTAATTACTTTCCTGAATTTTCATCCGCCGCGTCAGGCAGGATGGAAACTTATTTCTGTGTAATTTGTTCAATTTACAAGTAGTCCGCACACGAAAGAGACAACTATGTATATACTTGCACTATTTGCTTTCCTCTGTTATACTTCTAATACAGTAGCTTTTCTTCCTTATTACATTTATATTATTTATTATTAGAGCGAAATCACATCGCAGAATGGAGAGCAGAATGAAACCTATTATTTATTGGGCTGGTGATTCTACTGTCAAGCAGAATGATATCACCTCCTACCCACAGACTGGAATTGGACAAGGTTTTTCCCTCTATATAAAAAAAGGGATTTTTATCGACAACCGAGCTGAAAATGGCAGAAGCTCCAAAAGCTTTATAGATGAGGGCATCTTGGACACAATTGCTGCAGATATAAAAGAAGGAGACTTTTTATTTATCCAATTTGGTCATAATGACGAAAAACCAGATGAGGAGCGACATACCGATCCATTTGGAAGCTATCAGGAAAACTTAAAGACATACATAAAAGCTGCCACCGACAAAGGCGCTTATCCTGTGCTTATCACTTCCTTATACCGCCGTCTGTTTCAGGAGGATAACCGCACACTCGTTCCCGACACCCATGGAAATTACCCTCAAGCTATGCTAGCTGTCGGCAAAGAATGTAATGTCCCAGTGATCGATCTGTGTTCCTTAAGCAAAGAATTAATTGAAAAAAGTGGCCCAGAACAAAGCAAGCGATGGTTTATGCATCTTCCGGCGAACAGGTATCCCAATTATCCTGAAGGAAAAAACGATAACAGCCATCTCACTTATGAGGGCTGCGTCGTGTTCTCTGGACTGATCGCGGCAGAGCTTCGCAAGCTTGGCAGTGTCTATGAAGCAATCTTACTTCCCTCCGACGTAGAAAAGGAAAACCCTGCACTGCTTGTGGACTAAAGCAAATGTAAGACATCTATACTATGGAGCCAGATGGATCTGTTATCTCCCATCTGACTCTATTATGCTTTTCTGCCACTATGAATGATTTCTTTTTGTCGCCTTTACCTTCTTTTTTTGCAAATAATACATAAAAACTCCAATCGCGATTCCTCCAAGAATAATCTTAATCATATCACTGTACATAGCTATATATCCAGCTATAGTTCCCCATGATTCCCCCGCCCATGCACCGAGGGACACCAAGACCACATTCCAGATAAAGCTTCCCATTGTCGTATATAAAGTAAAGGTAATTAGAGGCATCTTTGTCATTCCCGCCGGAATGGAGATCAGGCTTCGAAGCATGGGAATACAACGACAGAAAAATACTGATGTGTTTCCATATCTGCGAAACCACGACATCGTCTTGTGAACATCTTCCCTCTTAAAATGCAGTAGATGTCCAAGCTTTCCCGATAAAATTCTCTCAAGCCGCTGCTCATTCAGCAGATAACCAGCCCCATATAACACATAACCACCTGTCACAGAGCCGACAGTGGCATACATAATCACACCCCACTGCCCCATTTTAGTACAAGTAGTAAGAAACCCAGAAAATGGCAGAATCACCTCAGAAGGGATCGGGGGAAATACATTTTCCAGAAAAATTAACAACCAGATACCAAGATACCCATAATCATTTGTGATCTGTACAATCCATTCCTGCATAAGCACTCTCCTGTGTTTTATCTATCTTCAATATATGTTGCATGTCCGTGAGATAGAATGTCATTTATTCGCACAATAATGATTATTACGACTTTTCTTGCAAAAATCTTTGTGATCTGATTTTGGAAATTTGATTATAATAGCTCTTGCTGTTTTTGGAAAAAAGTGCTATACTGGAAAAAGTAGTAAGGCATTGTGCCTTGTAATGGGAAAGGAGGAAATAGTTATGTCAGGCTTATTTGGAATGGGTTCCATGTTCGGTTCATCAGGTGTCAACAACTGGATGGGAAATATGACTAACCTTTATGCCGATTATAATTCCATCCGCAATGGCAGTTACTATAAGCTTCTGAAAGCATACTATGGGCAGGATTCTTCCAGCAAGTCCAGAGTGGATGATGTAGTTTCTAAGAAGTCAAACCCTGAAAACAAGGAATTGAAAGCTACAAAGGCGGATGCTGCTGATCTCGCAGATTCAGCAGAAGCATTGTCAGCAGTAGGATCAAAGTCTTTGTTCCAGAAGAAGGAAATTACTACCACGGATGAGAACGGCAAAGAAGTTAAGACTATGGATTATGACAGAGAGGCGATTGAAAAAGCGGTAACGTCGTTTGTGGATAAGTATAATGAGACAATCAAGTCCGGTGGTTCAGTTTCTTCTCCTAATATACTGCGTAAGACTTTGCAGCTTACTCAGATGACAACAGCGAATAAGAGAGCTCTCTCAGAAGTTGGAATTAATGTATCAAACAGCAATAAGCTTTCTGTAGATGAGGATACTTTGAAGAAGGCAGATATCAATAAGCTTAAGTCTTTGTTTGAAGGAAGAAATTCTTATGCAGGCAGAGTCGCAGATAAGGCTTCCCAGATATCACAGGCAGCAGTTACAGAGGCATCTAAGAAATCATCTCTGTACACCAATTCAGGAAGCTACAATAATAAGTATAATTATAATAGTATGTTTGATTCTCTGTATTAATACATACAGAAGACAAAGGAAGGGGGAGCATCTCCCTTCCTGATTGTGTGATAACATAAATATGGAGCGGTACTCAAGTGGTGAAGAGGCGTGACTCGAAATCTCGTAGATCTGAAAAGATGCGTGGGTTCGACCCCCACCCGCTCCGTTACAAAAAGACCGCAAATCTCTGGATTTTTTAATCTATGGTTTGCGGTTTTTTATTTTTCTTATTCGTATATGGTCCGCCCAGAGAATGGCCTATGGTCCTCCGTCACCCCGCTTGCGCTTAGTGAAAAACGTAATGGTCACTAAGCGGGAGCGGGGTGACGGAGGACCACAGACAGTTCGCCGGGCGTCCCTTTCCAGAAAATGATACAACAATTTCCCCTGCACATAAAAAAACCCACGCCAAATTCTCACCATTTGGCGCAGGTTCTATTCTCAGCATTGTATCATCCTATAAATTCGTTCTCCCTTCATTCAAACCTGACAATCTCTTTCTTCAGCCTGCTGATAATCTTTTTCTCCAATCTTGATATATAAGACTGTGATATCCCCAGCAGGTCTGCCACCTCCTTTTGTGTCATCTCACTTCCGTCGCTGGAATTCAATCCAAATCTCAGCTCAACAATAGTTTTCTCCCTAGCACTTAGCTTATCAATCGCCTTATTCAACAGCTTTCGCTCAATCTCATCCTCAATATCCTTATAGATCACATCTTCATCCGTACCCAGAATATCTGATAAAAGAAGCTCATTTCCATCCCAGTCTACATTGAGAGGCTCATCAATAGACACCTCCATCTTGCGCTTACTGTTCCTTCTTAGATACATAAGTATTTCATTTTCAATACACCGAGAGGCATATGTGGCAAGCTTGATATTTTTATCTGGATTATAAGTATTGATCGCCTTGATCAGCCCGATCGTTCCAATTGATATCAGATCCTCCACACCTACTCCTGTATTATCAAATTTTTTCGCAATGTACACTACCAAACGCAGGTTATGCTCAATCAGAATGGAGCGTGCTTCCGGCTCCCGTTCTGTCTTCAAATCTGAGATAACAGCTGCTTCCTCTTCTGGCTCCAGCGGCGGTGGAAGCACCTCTGCTCCACCTATGTAATGAATATCCCCCTGCTTTGAGAATAGCAGACGGCGAAAACTTGGAACCACACGTAACTGAAAGCTTTTTGGCATTGCTACTTTTATCAGCATTTTAACCTCCATGCTGGAGCGTTTTTCGCACAGGCACGCTGTAACCCAAATTAGTGGCTCCGGCGCAAATCCTTGGCTGAAAAACTCTTAATTCTTCAGCTTACTCCCCTACTCTGACACATGTTCCAACATCACCCACCTTTCTTCTGTCAGACAAAAGCTCTATATTAAAAATAACCTGATAGTTTTTTGATGCTGATACAGGCCCCTCCGTGAACCCTGTACACACATTGGAAAGTTCCACAGTTTCATTCTCCATCTGAACCTGAACCTGCTCCAAAAATACGGCGGCAAGCATACCATAATTTTTCCCTACCGAATGATAAGGAACCATCCGTATTCTTTCCCCTGCCTCCTTCAAAGTACCTGTTTTATAGAACTCTCTGACCACATCCTCTGTACTTTTATCTAAAAGCTCCCCAGCATCTGCTATATCCATCAGAATAACAGGCTTTCTGCTGACAGGCTCCTTTAGATGATTCCCTGTATCAAGAAGAGCTGACGCCCTTTTATTCCTTCCCTTGTGCGACAGCAAAATCTCACAATACAGCTCTTTCTCCTTCTTTCGCTGCCTTAAGCTGGCAACAGCTACCTTCCCAAACACGCAGGAAGCAAGCACAATAAGTGCCAGTACTCCTGCTAACCTCTGCGCATACAAGTCCCCCTTTGCCGCTTTTCTCAAATAATATCCAAGCCTTGTATAATTGTAAATAGTGGTTACTGCTCCTCCAAGGAAAAAGGCTGACGCATGAAATATCAGCAGGAAGCGGCAGAGCTTCTTTACTCCCCTTATCGAAAAAACGATTCTCCCCATCACACATGCCGCTGCCAACATAATCCCAAAACGTCCGGGCATACCAATTTTCCATGGAAGATACAATGTGATACAATAGCATAAAGCTCCCAAGGCCGCTCCCAAAATCCGCCTTATCAATCCTGTTCGGATTTTTAAAAGAGCCCCTGTCGCTGTCAGGACAACGAAATCCATAAAAAAATTCACCAGAAACAATACATCTATGTAGACAACATAAAACAAGGCTGCCTCCTTTACGGATTTACAAAGCTTTGAACAAATAGCATTATAGCATCATTATTCCAAAAAGTTTGTCAAACCCTGATAGGAAATCAGCCTTTTTCATTTTTCTTTTTCAACAAAAATCATTTTTTTTCTACAGAAATCGCCCCTTTGGAAACACCAGCTCCTGCTCATATCCCAAGCAGAAAAGTTCCTTAAGCTGTGCCGTAAAAGGCTCCTCCTTTGCATGATAGTCTTTAAGCATGGCGATCAAATTTTGGCAGGGAATGTCAAATTCTCCCGATAATTCCTTTGCATATGTGGAAAAAAGCCACTGCTTTAGCGCACAGACATTCAATGTCTGCTCTGCCTCAAGCTTCTTTTCCTCCCCAGCTTTTAAAATTCTTAACATTATCCCTACTGCACAGGCAAATTCTGTGTCTGCAATCAGGCTGTTAGCCGGACTGCACAGCATCTTTCTTGCCACGGCAGTATGTACAATAGAATTTACCATACCTTCTTCCTCATTACTTATTTCTATTCTTCTGTAGGAAGGTAGGTATCTGGATATCCTTCTCTGTCACACTGCGAGCTGGTCGAGGCGGCACGTCAAAATTTATGCTTGGCTTTGACTGCTGTATCCCCATATCATTGCCCATGCCCATCTGAGTACGAAATTGTGTTGTGTTTGTCTGAGGCTTGTAGTTATAATTTGTCGTCGGCTTTATGCTCTGCTGTGTCTTCTGCGCCTCCCTCGCGGACGGTTGACTGTCAAGACCCGTGGCAATAATTGTGATAGTGGCTTCGTCCTGTCTTGAATCATCATACATCGCCCCAAAGATAATATTAGCCTCCGATCCCGCCATCTCCTCCACATAACTCGCAGCCTCGTTCGCCTCCATCAAGCCAATATCACCGGACACATTAATAATCACATGGGATGCCCCCTCTATTGTTGTCTCCAAGAGCGGGCTGGTAACAGCCATTTTAACCGCTTCTACAGCCTTGTCATCTCCCTTTGCCTTTCCAATACCAATATGAGCGATACCTTTGTTCGCCATAACCGTGCGGACATCGGCAAAGTCAAGATTAATAAGTCCCGGTACATTAATTAGGTCCGTGATGCCCTGCACAGCCTGCTGTAGCACCTCATCTGCCTTCTTCAAGGCATCTGGCATGGTGGTCCTCCTGTCGACAATCTCAAGCAACTTATCATTTGGTATCACAATCAAGGTATCAACGTTCTCCTTCAATTTCTCAATGCCAACCACTGCATTGTTCATACGTGCCTTTGCCTCAAATTTAAAAGGCTTTGTCACCACACCTACCGTAAGGATTCCCATATCCTTTGCCACTCCCGCCACCACAGGCGCGGCGCCGGTCCCTGTTCCGCCTCCCATACCGCAGGTGATAAATACCATATCTGCACCCTTGATTGCCGCTGTAATCTCCTCTATGCTCTCCTCCGCTGCCTTCTGCCCAATCTCAGGCTGCGCGCCAGCACCCAATCCCTTTGTTATCTTCTCACCGATCTGAAGTGCCGTCGCCGCACGGCAGAGCTGAAGTGCCTGCTTGTCCGTATTAATGCCGATAAATTCCACGCCGCCTATATTTTCATCTACCATTCTATTTACTGCGTTGTTGCCGGCTCCGCCGACACCTACAACGATTATTTTTGCTGCTGATTCTTGTTGATTCGTCATCACTTCAAGCAAGAGTATATCCTCCTTTATTTCGATTGAAAAAAAGCACCTGTTTATTCCATTATAATATACATAGTATGCTTCCTTACTATAATATATTCATTTGATAAAATAATCAACACATTTTTTCTAAAATATCCAAATTTTTACTCACTTCTTTCAAAACGGAAGGTATCGGTGTCCTCTGTCACGTCCTGCATATAAAAATTTCCAGATAAACCCTCCGTCTCTGGCAGCAAATCACTGATGCGGGCTATTTTTTCATTCAAATACTTGTCCATCCCAATTTGAAAGCGAATGGTTCCTATACAAATGGTAGCATTTCCTCCGCTATCAAATTCTATCCTGTCCGCAGGAATCTCATATTTTATCAGCATCTGCGTCAGATTCTGAATAAAATTAAATATCTCCTCCTTCTCTACGGGAAGCTTTTGGTGCAGCACCATATAAGAGAAGGACAGCCCTTCTATCTCCACTACATCCTCCAAAGCCTCCCTAGAGCTCTCCACCACAATTCCATCCCTGTCAAAATACATACGGTATCCCTTATAATCCACATACCCCACTACACTTTTCTCATATATCTGCACCGTTATCTGATTCCAGCTCGTAAACTCAATATCATAAGACTGAATAAACGGGATTGTTTTCTTCTCCCCATAGCGGGATTCCCAAAAACAGTACACTGGATTGAGTGAATAACTTTTATCAAAAATCTTTGTATTCAGCTCTTCCTCTGTATACCTTGTATTTCCGACATAGATAATACTGGAAATACGCAAGGAATATAGTATCCCACTGAGTATGGCAAGCGCCAGCACAATACCGGACGCCAGTAATACCCTGTTTCTAATTTTCATTGCCAATAGCTCCTCTTTCTGCTATTCCGATAGTACCTGACAGCTTCCACCCACACTGCGGACAAGCTGCGCCATATTTTCATAACCGCGCTCCACATACTCACTCTTTTTGATCGTGCTGGTTCCTTCCACCGCCATCGCCGCAACTACAAGAGCTGCTCCTGCGCGAAGATCTGGTGCCATCAGTTCTGCTGCGTGGAGATATCTTTTATCCCTTCCCCGAATTATCGCTGCCTGCTCTCTCCTATTTACCACAATATCCGCGTGCATCCTGCGAAGCTCTGGCACAATGCCAAGCCGATTTTCAAATACCGTCTCCCGCACCACGCTGGTCCCTCTCGCCTGTATCAACACACTGATAAGCTGGGATTGCATATCTGTGGGAAATCCCGGATAGGGCAATGTCTTGAGAAGTGGAAGGCATCGCACCCTCCCATCGGCTCTCAGTGAAATCGCATCTGTATAAAGCTTTACCTGACAGCCCATATTGGCAAAAACATTCGTCACGGCAGACAATTCAAATGGATCGATCCCCTTTACAGTAATATCTCCCTGCGTTGCGGCTGCCATGGAAAGAAGTGTCCCCGCCACAATTCGATCGGATCGCACGATATAGCGTATCTCGCAAAGCTTTTTCACCCCCGTCACTATTATAGTATCTGTTCCCCCTCCCCGTATATTCGCTCCTGCTCGGTTGAGAAACATACAAAGCTCCTCCACCTCAGGCTCTCTCGCGCAATTTCTCATCACAATGGATGCAGATGACACAACACTCGCAAGAATCACATTCTGCACTGCTCCCACACTTGGATAGGGAAATACGATCTCTGCACTGTGACATTTCCGAAGCACTGCATATAGCTCATCCTTCTCCTCAATCTCTGCCCCCAGACAACGAAGTGCCATCAAATGCAAATCCACTGGTCTCTTTCCTATTGAACATCCGCCCGGAAGCGGTATTCTTGCTCTTCCTTCTCTCCCGAGCAAAGCACCCAAAAGAGAAATGGAAGATCGCATCTTCTCTGCATTCTGTCTGGAAACTGCACTTCTCCCCAGAATCTCCGCATCAATAATAACGGTCTCCTTATCGCGCAGCACTGTACATCCCAGAGATTTTAATATCTCAAGCATACAGGTGACATCTGATATATCGGGACAGTGCTCAATCACTGTCGTGCCCTTTACAAGAAGGCTCGCCGCAAGCAGAGGCAGCACCGCATTTTTGGAGCCCTGAACCTGTACCTCGCCAGAGACGGGATACCCGCCGGTTATAATGAGCGATGACAAGCACACACCCCCTATTTTATAGGATCATATTATCAATATATGCATATACTCTTTTTTTGTGCCTGTCTTTTCATCTATGTAAATGATTCAATATTCTATCTTAATCTGTCTGGACACATTTAAAACCAGCCCCATCTCCGCTGTGACAAACAGTGCTGACGTTCCTCCATAACTGATAAAAGGGAGCGTGATTCCAGTATTCGGTATTGTATTTGTCACCACGGCAATATTGAGGATTACCTGAATCGCGATATGTGCCATCACTCCAATCACCAGCATAGAACCGTAAAGATCTGGCGCATTGTTCGCGATTACCATAAATCTCCACAACATAAACAAAAACATAAGGATAACGCTGCAGGCGCCAAACAATCCAAGCTCTTCACAGATCACGGCAAAAATCATATCATTTTGCGACTCTGGCAGAAAGCTTAATTTCTGCACACTATTTCCCAATCCTTTTCCAAACAGCCCTCCTGAGCCAATGGCATAAAGCCCTTGCAAAATCTGAAAGCCCTTATCCGTCGGATCGGATTCTGGATCCAGCCATGCCAAAACTCTGCCCAGACGAAAGCTGTCACTCAACTGCATAAACCAGTCAAGTTTATATATAAACAGCGCGATCGCTATACTTCCCACAATAGCTGTTATCACAAAAATATCATACCGCGGTGTAGCCACAAAGATCATTATCACGGCAATACCAGCCACAATAATGGCACTGCTCAAATTGTTGGTGATAACCTTGATAAGAACTGCAATTGGCACGATAAACACTAATATGCGCAGCATAGTTGGTATTTTATTTATATGTTTTGTATTTCTTTGTATCAAATATGCCATCAAAAGAATGGTGGCAATCTTTGCAAACTCTGCAGGCTGAAAAGACAGCGAACCGATATAGATCCATCTTGTCGCTCCCTTTGCGCTCTTTCCAAGTGGCGTAAGAACCAACAAAATCAATACCATCGAACCAAGATAGGCAATAAATGTCCACTTCTGCCATCTATGATAGTCAATCAAAGAAATAAAAAACATTCCCAACAGCCCTAAAAGTACGCCAAAAATATGGCTTCTAAGAAATCTTGTCGGGCTCACCCCCTGAAGCTGCGCCTCATAGGAGGTCGTGCTATAAAGCATTACCAGTCCAAAGCACAGCATAAACACAATAATGGATACAAGGCTGAAATCATAAAAACTATGCTTCTTTTTTCGTGCTGCCATTCAACTTCCTCTCCAATTCCCTGCCTTTATAACTACAAAGTATTTACATACTCTTTAAATAACCTTCCCCTTTCTTCATAGCTCTGAAACATATCCCAGCTTGCACACGCGGGGGACAAAAGCACCGCATCTCCCGGCATGGCACGTTCTGCACATACCTTTACAGCCTCCTCTAAGCTGTCAACCATAATAATATCTGTAAATCCCTTCTCTCTCGCGGCTTTTGCAATCTTATCCTTCGTGGCACCCAGAAGCACCAGATATCTAATCTTTCCCTCAAACGCATCAATATAAGCCCCAAACTCCGACTGCTTATCATATCCACCACCAATAAGAAGCGTCGGCCTTGTCATAGCACGGATGGCCTGAACAGATGCATCAGGATTCGTTCCTTTTGAATCATTATAATAGAGCACATTATTCTTATCTCTCACAAACTCCACCCTGTGCTCCACTCCCTGAAAATCTCTCACTGTCTTTCGGATATTCTCTATCGGAACTCCCATGGACGCCGCGATCGCCGTCGCAGCCATCACATTCTCCACATTATGTATTCCAACAATTGAGAGCTCAGACACTTTCACAATCGGAATAGTGTCCTGTTCAGTTCTCCATGTAATCATCTCATCTTCCAGATATATACCTCTCTCAAGCTTGCGCCTGCTACTAAAAAACACAACCTTAAGAGAAAGCTCCTCCCCAAATCTGCGCAGTTCCTCATCCTCATAATTCAACACACAAGTATCACCTTCATGCTGATTTTTTGTAATGCTTTCCTTCACTGCTATATAATTCTCTAAAGTTTTATGCCGATTCAAATGATCTGGCGTAATATTAAGAATCGCTGTCACCTGAGGAGCAAATTCCCTGATTGTCTCCAACTGAAAGCTGCTGACCTCCGCCACTGTCACAGATCCTGACACCATATCAAGCGCCACACTGGTATAGGGAATCCCAATATTTCCCACCACAAAGGTGCTGTCATAATAAGATTTTAACATCTCTCCTACCAGCGCCGTCGTTGTCGTCTTGCCGTTCGTGCCGGTTATGGCAGCGAGCTTCCCTCTCGCACACTGATAGGCTAATTCCAGCTCTCCCCAGATGCATATTCCTGCCTCCTTCGCCTTCCTCACACACGGAGAGTCCAACGGTATCCCCGGACTGACCACCATAAGCTTCGCATCAGCAAGCGCACTATCTGTCAGATCTCCAAGAATAATTTCCGGCCTTGCACCATCGGGAAGTTTCCTCTCCACATCCTCCCTTGTCTGCTTATTATTCTCATCATATAACACGATCGAAGCCTGAAGCTTAGACAAGAGTCCTACCGCTCCCATCCCACTCACTCCGCTTCCTGCCACAATCACCTTTTTCTCTTTTATAAAGGAATCTTGCTGCAATTCCATATCACAATTCCTCCCGTCTGTCAAAGTGCCAGATATGCAATCATACAAAGCACTGCCGTCACAATCGAAAATATCGCTACCACTCTAGTCTCTGACCAGCCACACAATTCAAAATGGTGGTGAATCGGCGCCATCTTAAATATGCGCTTTCCTCCTGTCTTTTTAAAATATGTCACCTGTATCACTACAGATAAGATCTCCACCATATAAATCATAGCTATCATTGGAAGAAATAAAGGCAGATTCAGCATATACGCTGTCGCAGCCACAAAACCACCCAAGGCGAGGGAACCAGTATCTCCCATAAAGATCTTCGCTGGATATACATTAAACATTAAAAATCCCATTAAACTACCAACCACAGCCCCGGTGATCGGGGAGATCCCCGCCTTCATTCCCAGAGCCACCATCGTCAGAAACACGGCAATTAAAAGCGTCACACTGGAAGCCAGACCATCAAGTCCATCTGTAAAATTGGCTCCATTCACCGTCCCAAGCATAATAAAGAAAAATACCGGTAGAAAAAAGGGGCCCAGCTCAATTGTCTTTCCACCTGTAAATGGAAGGATCGCCTCTGTCCCCACATCCGAATAATTGAGGAGATAGAACGCAAAAATCGCAGTGATCAGACACTGTCCAGCCATCTTCTGCAGGGGCAAAAGCCCCTTGGAATTTTTCATCACAACCTTGATGTAATCATCAAGGAACCCGATAAGCGCAAAACCAAGGCTCACAAATAATATCGGCACAATCCTTGGATATTCTTTGATATACAACAAAGAAGCGCCTGTCATACTAAGCAGAAAACACAGACCTCCCATCGTTGGAATCCCTGATTTCTTCAGATGTGTCTGTGGTCCGTCTGAGCGGATTGGCTGCCCAAATTTCAACCTTCGCAAAAAGGGGATAATAATCGGGCAAAGTGCTGCACAAAGTGCAAAGGATATAATAACTGGCAATATAACATCGGTTTTCATAATTTTTCTCCTCACAAAGCTCTTTTGTTTTTAAATCTACTCTTCTTTTAGATACAGTATCACCGTGCTGTTTGCAGCCACCTCACTGCCTGCAAGCGGAAATTGCTCCACCACCCGGTCGCCCTCTCCCAAAAGACGAAGCTCAAAGGAATTCTCCTGTATAAGTGCCTTTGCGTCCTTCACCGTCATCCCCTCCAGTGACGGCATACTAACTGTCTCCACTTCATATTTCTGCTCTGACTCATCATAGATCTGCTCTATGCCAAGATATGGCAGCACATTCTCAAATATTTCCTTCATCACTGGCGCGGCTATTGTGCCGCCATAATAGATACCAACCGGCTCATCAATAATGACAATCCCAATAATCTGAGGATTATCCATAGGCGCGATCCCGATAAAGGAAGAAATATACTTTTTAAGGCTTCTTGGCAGCTTCTCTGAGGTCGCCGTCTTTCCTCCTATATGAAAGCCGGGCAGATATGCATTTTTTCCACTTCCCTCGCTGACCACCTTCTCTAAAATATACCGCACGGTCTCCGAGGTTTTTTCTGAGAGAACATCCTCCTTCGTCTCATAGGTAAAAACCTCTGTAATCTCTCCCTCACTGTTTCTGACATCCACGCCAAAATGCGGCGTGATCCTCCTGCCGCCATTGACCAGAGAACTGACCGTCGTCAATAGCTGGATGGGCGAGATCTGAAAGGACTGCCCAAAGGAGACTGTTGCCAGTTCCACTAGACCCATATCGTCCACCTTGTGCATAATCGTCCCCGCCTCTCCCGGCAGATCAATTCCCGTCTTAGAAAGCAGCCCAAACTGTTTAAAATACTCGTAGTACTTCTCAATTCCAAGCCTCAATCCCACCTCGATAAATACCGGATTACACGAATTCATCGCTCCCTGAACAAAATTCTCAGCCCCATGTCCTGCCACCTTATGACAACGGATCTTTCTGTCCTCCACAATCTTAAATCCCGGACAGGAAAATGTATCCTCCGGCGACACAACTCCCTCCTCTAACGCTGCCGACATAGTAATGATCTTGAAGGTCGAGCCCGGCTCATAGGTATCGTTGATCGCTCTGTTCCTCCACATCTGATTTAACAAATTTTGTTTTTCCTCAGAAGAAAGATTTCCTTCTGTCTCTATATTTAGTGTATATGGTTCATTCAGGTTAAACTCTGGGAGATTTACCATCGCATAGATCTCCCCATTCTGCGGATTCATTAATATCACAGAGACAGCCTTCGCCTGCTTTTGTTCCAATACCTTTGCCGCTGCCTGCTCCGCATATTTCTGCATATTGACATCAAGACTGATATGCAGGCTGTTCCCCGCTATTGGATCAACTCTTTTTTCCGCAGTATTGACAAGTTCCACTCCTCTTGCATCGGTGAGTGTCAGAATCTGTCCATCTGTCCCTTTTAGATAATCCTCATAGATAACTTCCAACCCTATAATGCCCTGATTGTCACTTCCCGTAAAACCAAGCACCTTGGAAGCAAGGCTGTCAAAAGGATAATAGCGCTTAAAATCCTCATCCACCTTCACGCCCGCCAGATCATATTCGCGAATCCTATCCCCTATCTCTTTGTCTACATTAGACTTAACCCTCTCGCGTGAACTTACCTTCTCTACTTTTTTCCTGACAGCCTCCTCCGTCATGTCAAGCTCCTCCGAGAGAATCCGTATCACTCTCTCTGGATCGGTAAGCTGGCTATGTATGACAGATATGGTACAGACTGTCCTGTTTGTCGCGATCAGGACTCCTTTTGCATCATAAATTTCTCCTCTTGCTGCTTTAATAGAACGTTCTCTCTCGTGAAGCTCCTCTGCTTTTTCACTATAATAATCTCCCCGGAATCCGATAAGATATACCAGTCTTCCAACCAAAACCATAAAAACGGCAAATACAACCAAAAGGAACAGGATTGTTTTCCTTCTATTATTCGTCTTATTTCTCTGCATACCTTTTTCTGCAATACTTCCTGTTTTCCTTATAAGTGTATTACCATTTTTTTATCTTATGTACCTTTTTTGTTATTCTGCGGTCGTCTCCGCCGCTGATGTTTCCTCAGAGCTTGGTCCCATAAATCCAAAGCCCGGCGGCCATATCTCATTGTAGACCGGTGTCACCCGCTCGGACGCCTCACCGCTCTTTGTCGTCTCTCCTTCCCCTGTCTCCGTGCTCTCTGTCTCCCCTTCTTCCGGCTCTGCTGTGGTGCTAGTCTCTGATTCTGGCTCACCCTCCGGCTTATCGGGAAGATCGATGGAAGAAAAGATACCCATATAAGGAAATATCTCACTATAGAGTTTATTTGTCATAATCGTCGCCTGAGAAGCATCACTCTGATTCTCAATGTTTGGCTCATCAATAACCACATACAGAACAATCTGTGGATTATCCACCGGTGCAAAAGATATAAACGAAACCAGATACCGCCCCTCATCTCTTGGATGCTTTTCCGCTGTACCTGTCTTGCCACCTATGGTGTAGCCTTCTATGCGCGCCTTGCTCCCCGTCCCATTCTCCACTGTCTGATAGAGAACCTCCCTCATCCACTTTGAGGTACTCTCACTGATCGTCGACTTCACCACCTCCGCCTGCGCCGTCTTTATTGTCGCACCGGAAGCATCTGTGATCTTCTTCATCACATGTGGCTCATAATAATAACCGCCATTGACAAGTGAAGAAAATGCTGCCGCCATCTGCATCATTGTGACATTATAATTCTGTCCAAATGAATTGGTTGCCAGATCTGTGATATTCATATTATCAAGTGTATAGAGCAACCCTCTCTCTTCGCCCGGAAGATCCACCCCAGTTCTTTTTCCAAAATTGAAAATATCCTGATACTTACAGAAAATGCTTTTTCCCATTCTCTCCGCCGTTGTCATCAATGCAACATTACAGGAATACTGAATACTCTCCTCCAAGGTAACATCCCCGTCACCCCAGCGATTGTGACAATGAATCGGATCAGCATCTCCATATTTAATATATCCCTTACAGTTAAACACCTCTCCTTGGTACACCACAGCTTCCTCAAGACCAGCGGCCACAGTAAACGGTTTACCCGTCGATCCCGGCTCATATACCTCACTCAAGGCAAAATTCTTCCAAAGCCCATAGAGAAAATTGGATTTTTCCTCTGAGGTCATTCCCTCAAGCTGCTCCTCTGTAAAATAAGCACTTAGATCTCTGGGTTTATTCAGATCAAACCACGGCGCTGTAGCCTCCGCCAAGATTTCCCCGTTATTTGGGTCCATCATCATAACAGCTACATTCTTTGCACCGACTGTCTCATAGTATTCCTTCACATACTTTTCTGCGATCATCTGCAAATTGACATCAATGGTGGAAACGATTGTATGACCATCCGTCGCCGGCTTAATCACCTTCTCCATGGCACTGTCTGAATTAAGATAGCCATAGGTTCTTCCATTGGTGCCATTTAACTCAGAATTATAATACTGCTCAATACCCCAGTTACCATCATTTCCGCTGTTTACAAAGCCAATCAGATCACAGGCAAGTGTTGAATAAGGATATTGTCTCTTATACTCCTCCTCAAACCAAACTCCCTGAATATTCTTGTAGGAATAGTTGTCTGGAAACCACGACGGCCTCGTCTTCTCCTTCCCGCTTTGCAGGCTTTGAAAATCCTTGATCTCATCATAGGTCATTCCTTTTTTATAGACAATATACTGGCTGTCAGGATTTGCCGCGATCACGCTGGACAGCTCACCTATCTCATAGCCAAAACAGCCACTTAAAGCCGTCAAGGTTGTATTCAGGTATTTTCCATCATCCGAATTCATAATCTTTGCATCCAGAATCATATTATATACCTTCTCACTCGCCGCCAGCACTATGCCATTCCGATCCGTAATACTTCCCCTCTGATAGGGCAGACTCCGGCTCTGGTAGCTCTGTTGAGCCAAAACCTGTATAGTGTAATTATGTCCCTTGGTATCATTGATATACATTAGCCGCACAGCTAATCCAAACAAAGCCAGTGCAATCAGTAAAAATAACTGCACCAGCTTTGCCTGCATCTTTCTTGAGAATTTTCTGTTGTCCCTCTTTCTTCTGCTTCTGATCCTACCTTGGCTCCTATTTCTGCCTTGGATTCTCTTTCTCTTGCTCTGCTGCATCACACTGTCACCATTCTTACTCTGGAATTTCCTTATATTGTCTTATATATTCCGCTCCGCTGTTATTGTACTTATAGATCTGATTCTTATTCGCATAGCGCATGCCAAGCTCCTGCGTTGCAACTCGATAAATATAATCCAAATCAATAAATGAATTAATTCTGTTGTCCGTCTCATTGTTCTGCAGTACCAGCTCATTCAACTCTGTCTCCAGCCGATTGATATTCTTCAGGCGATATGTGATCTCTGACTGAAGCTGCACATACTGCACGCACATTATTAATGTAAACACTGCTGCCACTGTAAGTACCAATACCGACGCGCCACTTAGAGGGAGTGTCGTCACACCCTGTCTCGGCCTTACTGCTGTCCTCGCCGGCTGATTTGGTTTTCTCTTATGTTTTTGTGGGGATTTTGGGGAGCCTTCGTCTGGAAGCGCATACAGATTTCTCGCTGCACTGCCTTCTACGTATACAGCCTGTCTCTTTGATGATCGTCTTTTATCCGTCTTTACAGATTGCATGTCGTTGCCCCTTTCTGCCTCTTCTATCCTTTCTGAAAGATTCTCAGCTTTGCACTCTTAGAACGGCTGTTCTCTTCCAGCTCTTTTTCCGAGGGTAGAACAGGCTTTTTTGTCAAATGTTTACCTTTTGAAAGCCTGCCACACACGCACACGGGAAAGTCCGGCGGGCACGTACATGGATTTTCACTTTTATGAAATTTTACCTTGACAATCCTGTCTTCCAGCGAATGAAAGGTAATTATACATAACCTTCCTCCCGGATTCAGATACTCTATCATGGTATCTATCGTATCCTCTAAAACCTCCAGCTCATGATTCAATTCAATTCGAATCGCTTGGAATGTTCTCTTAGCTGGATGTCCACCCGATGCTCTCACCTTCGCTGGTATCGCTGACTTGACAATCTCCGCCAGCTCCATCGTCGTCTCAATCGGCTTATCCATCCGGTTTCTAACGATATGCTTCGCGATATTCTTCGCAAACCTATCCTCACCGTACTCGCGAATCACCCGATACAACTCAAACTCACTATATTCATTCACTATCGTCTTTGCTGTCACTACCTGCCTTCTATCCATCCGCATATCCAGCAAAGCATCCTCCCGGTAGGAAAAACCTCTCTCCGGCGTATCAAGCTGGTAGGACGACACTCCCAGATCCAGAAGTATCCCATCTACCTTATTCATTCCAAGACTGTCCATCACTTCTCTAAACTGTGCATAATTGCTTCTCACAATAGTAACTTTGTCCTGAAAAACAGCTAGCCGCTTTGTAGCAGCCTCTATGGCATCCGCATCCTGATCGATGCCAATCAGTCTGCCCTCACCAGAAAGTCTCTCAAGAACATGGCTGGCATGTCCTCCACCTCCAAGTGTCCCGTCTACATAGATTCCCTCCGGCTTAATCGCAAGCCCGGAAAGCACCTCATCAAGAAGGACTGATGTATGCTCAAATGCCATAATAACCTCTGTCCTTATCGCTTCTTCTCACAGTTTCTTTCACAGTCCCAGATCCTCCATATGTTCTGCAATCTCCTCCATATTATCAAAGGAATTCGCTTTCTCCCAGCGTTCCCTGCTCCATATCTCCACCCGTTTCGCTACACCGACAAACACTGCCTCCTTCTCAAGAGCTGCAAACGCTCTCAACACAGGAGGAATCAGAATACGCCCCTGCTTATCCACCTCTGCCACTGCCGCACCGGCAAGAAAAAAGCGGGAGAATCTGCGCGCATCTGAATTCGTAAGGGGCAATGAGCCAAGTTTTTCCTCCAATACAGCCCACTCCTCCTTCGGATAGGCAAACAGACAACCGTCAAGACCTTTCGTAATTACAAATTCTTCCCCTAAGGCTTCCCTAAGTCTGGAGGGAACAATGAGCCTGCCCTTGGCATCAATTGTATGGTTATACTCCCCCATAAACATCGGCATCTGTACCTTTCCGTCAAAGCATCCATTTTCAACCACTCTGTACCACATGTAACCACTTGTCTCTATCATAAAACAATTTCGTAATAATTACAAGCAAAAATGTAAAAAAATGTTATAGAAGATATGATTTTACTTTGATATTCTTAATATTAGAGATACAAATATTCCTATTTTGTAAAAATATTATAAATATAGTTAAAGAAGTCCGCACAGCAGACAGGCCATGCGGACTTCTCTATATAATAATACAAGGTATCTTACTTAAATTTTAAATAGTAAACTAGAAATTCCTAATGAGAAAGGCTTCTACTTATCAAGCAGCTCCTTCCACTCACTCTTTCTCTGTTGATTGCGGCGATATACAACGTAAGCTGCGGCAGCTACTGCCAGAAAAATGGATAATACCTGAGAGACGGCAATGCCACCAAACTTTAATTGATCTGTGCGCAGCCCCTCAATCCATGTTCTCCCAATCCCATATCCTATCAGATAGAAACAGAATACCTCACCATCAAATCTTTTGTGCCTGCGATAGAACATAAGAATGGCAAACACTGCCAGATTCCAGAGAGATTCATACAAAAATGTGGGATGTACCTGAATGTACTCTATTCCATCCACCACCTTGATATTCTCTGCTATCTCAGGAGTTATATAGCCAGAATACACTTCCGCAAGCTTAATCTGCATGGCAAAGAGCCCATCTGTGTAGCCTCCAAACGCCTCACGGTTCATAAAATTCCCCCAGCGCCCAATGATCTGCCCCAATAATAATCCAAGACAGCCTGTGTCCATCATCAGCCCGATCGACATCTTCTTTTTCTTTGCAAATACAATAAGTGTGATAACTGCTGCGATCACGGCGCCATAGATAGCAAGGCCGCCTGCGCGCAGATTTAAAATTGACAGTAGATTATCCTTATAGTTGTCCCACTCAAAGATCACATAATATATTCTGGCGCCCACAATCGAGGTAAACACAACTATCAAGGCAAAATCATAGTAATTATCTGTATTCTGTCCTGTTGCCTCCGCCTCCTTAATCGCAAGAAATGCCCCGGCAAGAATACCCGTAGCAATAATAAGGGCATAGTAAGTGATAGAAAAATTAAAAATTGTGATCGCCCTTCCCAAATGTTCAATATAAATTCCCAGATGCGGAAATCCAATGCTATATCCATTAAGCATACTCCTTCTCCTTTGCTGTCACATTACCTTTTATAGTTCTGGCTGAATGAACAGTTACATTATAATATGCATTACTTGGAAAATCAATGGACAGTTACAGAAAAATGTGCTAAACTTATAAAAGTTTTTTTATACATTTCCCCAAGTATATTCTGTATTACATTTTAAGAGAAAGAAGGGTATATTAAAATATGAAGCTTGGTATTGTTGGCTTGCCGAATGTCGGCAAAAGTACTTTATTTAATTCTCTCACAAAAGCGGGAGCGGAATCCGCAAATTATCCTTTTTGTACCATTGATCCAAATATCGGTGTTGTCGCTGTTCCTGATCCGCGCCTTAAGCTTTTGGCTGATCTGTATGATTCTGACAAAGTTACTCCCGCAGTTATCGAATTTGTGGATATCGCTGGGCTTGTAAAGGGTGCTTCCAAAGGTGAGGGACTGGGCAACCAGTTTCTCTCCAATATCCGCGAAGTAGATGCCATCGTTCACGTAGTGCGCTGTTTTGAGGATGCCAATGTCATCCACGTGGATGGCAGTATTGATCCACTCCGCGATATAGAAACCATTAATCTGGAGTTGATCTTTTCCGATATTGAGATTTTGGAGCGCCGCATTGCAAAGACCTCCAGAGGCTCCAAAAATGATAAAACGCTTGCCAAGGAGCTCTCCTTGTTAAACCGCATAAAAGATCATCTGGAGGCAGGAAGACTTGCAAAAAGCTTTTCCACGGAAGATGAGGAGGAGCTTCTATGGCTCTCTGGCTACAATCTTCTCACAGCAAAACCTGTGATATTTGCTGCAAATGTGAAGGAGGACGAGCTTGCTGACGACGGCGCCTCAAATCCTCACGTCGCCGCTGTACAAAAGTTTGCTGCTGAAGAAGGCAGTGAGGTATTTGTGATCTGTGCCCAGATCGAGCAGGAGATCGCAGAGCTTGATGAAGAAGAGAAGGTTATGTTTTTACAAGAACTCGGACTCTCTGAGTCTGGTCTTGATAAACTTATCGCGGCAAGCTATCGACTTTTGGGCTTAATCAGTTATCTGACTGCTGGAAAACAAGAAACACGCGCATGGACCATTCGAAAAGGCACTAAGGCACCGCAGGCAGCGGGAAAGATTCACAGCGATTTTGAGCGTGGCTTTATCCGGGCAGAGGTTGTAAACTATCAGGATCTTCTTGACTGTGGCTCCTACGCCGCTGCTAAAGACAAGGGACTGGTCGGACTTGAAGGAAAGGATTATATTGTGAAAGACGGCGATGTTATTCTGTTCCGCTTTAATGTATAAACAGACTTCTCGCCAGTCAAATTCTATTGACATCTTAAAAAGCAGATACAAGAGCTACTCCACATAAGCTACTCATGCGGAAGCTGTCGCAATAAGCATTACCTATACAAAATAAAATATAAAATGCAACACGATCTTACAATAACTTGTATACGTTCTTTTTAATGCGGCAGCTCCTGCTTTTCTCTCATAAAAGTCACCATTCTGACAGATAATTTAGCAATATATCCTGATACTCGCTCCTATCATCATTCATAGCTCTATCATATAACTTCTCTATATCCTTTTTCTCCAAAAAAGGCACCAATACACTAAATATTCTTGTTTCATCATTTTCATATGCACGCTCTACATATTGGAATATCAAATTATTTTCCATATATTTTAAGATCAAATACAGATCATTTATCTCTTCATTTTCATAAAACTGTTCCAGATAATTCTCCTGCTTCTCTTTCTCTAGCCTCGGAAAAATTGCAGCAAATTCAGACTTCTTATCCTCCATATAATATACTTTTGCCAACTGTTCCGCATCTACATTCCCCACATATTCACCGCTCACAACTATAGGGTACACCAATGGATATGAGCTGTCTTCCTTCTGATCCCGAACCCTGACAAGCAATGTTTTCAATGCTTGCATCGCATCCTGATCTGCTCTCACCCAATTACAGGCCTCATCAAACTGCACATACATTGCACTGCCATCTGTCAATAAAATCTCCTCACCTATACAATTTCCCCAGTAATACTCATGCACATTCCAGCCAATCCAAAATATATACTCATCCTGCCACCAACACATCTGACGATACTGAGACAACCAGTTCATCCTTTCTTCCTCCTGCGGCATCTCATATTCCACACGCTCTACATTCTTCATACTATCCACATATCGGATATCATATTGTTTTGACTCTGCCACCTGAATATCCTCTATTTTTTCGGATACCGGCGCCGCATAAGCCCCGACAGCCGCTCCGCTCACTGCCAACAGGCTGGTCATCAATACAGATAATGTAAAATCTCTCTTCGTCTTTTCTTTAAAAGTCATAATCGCTTCCAACCGCCCTTTCAATAACTTCTTACTTTCATGTAATGTGACAAATGCAGCAGAATTTTTGTATGAACCACCCACTCCCACCGCTCGAAGCAGCATATCACCATACTCTCGCTTCTCTCTGCCACTCAGCACCGCCAGCACCGCCTCGTCGCACGCCAACTCACATGCTTGACTTAACTTTCTCTCCATTACATACACAAAAGGATTAAACCAATGCACACATACAACAAGCTGCATCAGCCATTTATAAAACATATCACGCCTTTTATAATGAGTCAGCTCGTGTAATACAGTATAATAAAAATCTGCATCTGACAGCTCCTTTGTTGTAAGCACGATACGAGGATGAAAAAACCCTAACAATAACGGGGAGGAAATCAGATCATTCGTCCAAAGCTCCACTCGTCCTCGAATATAATTACTCTTCGCAATCTCTCCCATCTTCTCCAACAGCTCAATATCCTCCACCATCACACTGCCCGCCTTCAGATATTTCACGAAGCTTTGATACAATGTTATTTTTCGGATAAATACTGCTATAGCTATCACAAGCCAGATAATCCACACTCTCAGCCACATACTATCCTCTGACAACTCTACATCTTCTGCCTGCGTCAAAGCAATATTTTCGGTCAGCGAATCTTTTTCTCTCCAATTTTCATTATGCATCCAATTGGATTCCATCTGTTTCGCAGGTTCCACCACATCCGTTCTCTGTCCTACCTGCTTAAATAACTCTCCCACAAGGCTCACATCTGGTGTTGCCGGGATTAAAAAACGAAAAATAACCAGCAGCCAAATATAATACTGCCAAGATTTGCTAAACCGATGTTTATATAAGGGATAAAAAAGTAGCAATAGACAGAGCAACAGAGTACCTGATACAGAAAGTGAAAATAACATCTTAAGCATCTCACTCATCTTGCTCACCACCTTGCCAAAATCTTTTCAGCTCTTCATAATCCTCGGCGGACAGCATATCTGTCTGTATTAAAGTGGAAACCAGCCCCTTGACATTTCCCTCATAAAGTTTCTTCACAAAACTCTCCGTCTGTGCCGCTTGGTATTCCTTCTCTGAGACTATCGCATAATAACGATTTCTATGTCCCAGCTTATTGGTTCTTAAAAGTCCCTTCTCTACCAGCCGAGACAATAAGGTGATAATTGTATTCTTTGTAAAGACCATCCCCTTAGCTTCCAAGGCTGACGAGATCTCCGCATACAAAGCCGTTCCTTCATTGCTCCAGATAACCTTCATCAGCTCCAACTCATAATCAGAAATCTGCTGCATCATCCATTAACCTCCTTTGCGTACAATCTGTAATCTAATTTAAAGATAACACTTTGTACTCTAAATGTCAAGACATCATATTTATACTATTTAAATAAAACACATGGCTCAAAAATATAATACATAATACCATAAAGTATAAATTCTTGTAGAAGCTAAACTTTATCTGTTGTTAAAAATCTGTTGTATCATTTTCTGGAAAGATCCGCCCAGTGAACTGCTTGTGGTCCTCCGTCACCCCGCTCTCGCTTAGTGAAAAACGCAGCGGACGCTAAGCTCGAAACTACCTCGCTAAGCGCCGGCGTTTTTCAATAGGTTCCTTGAGAACCATGGGCAGTTCGCCGAGCTGATTTTATCTGTAAGGCAAAACATGTTGATGGTCTGCTCTACTTACCTATTCTTGGTATAGGCAAATGCGGCTGTCTATCTTGATAATCTATTCTGCTTGCCTATTTTTAATATAGGCAAATGTAACTGGCTATCTTGTACTTCTGCTTGTTTAAGATTAATAAATCATTTTTTATCTTCATTAATAAGAATTCAGTACTCTATGAATACAAACAAAATTGTAATAAATATAGAGTTACAAGTGTATAAAGAATCACAACGTATCTGAAATATTCAGTAAAGCAGTATAGCCAGTCTGCTATTTTCCTCAAGGAACCTATTGAAAAACGTTGGTACTTAGCGAGGTTTTTCACGAGCTTAGTATCCGTTACGTTTTTCACTAAGCGGGAGCGGGGTGACGGAGGAAAATAGCAGACTGGCTATACGAACCTTTTTCGAAAATGATAAAAGAAATTTCATCCTGTAAAAAATTATAATTAAAAACCTACTGCAAGCAACAGGTTATCAAACTTGCAACAATCCAATGGATGTACAAAACTATTTAGCCATACAGACTACTACAGTAGTATTGACAATTTCTTTTATTTGTGATACGCTTATTACGAAACACAAACTACTACAGTCTTATAAGGAACTTATCACAAAATTTGATCTTGTTCCTTATAAACAACAGAATGAGGTGAATATTATGCTTTCTATTTTTCATGTTTCCACTTTTTTTCCTGACAGCCTTTTGCGCATGAGTATATCTGGCGCTGTATTAATTATCGTAATTATTTTATTGCGTGTTGCTTTTATTAACAGGCTGCCAAAGAAAACCTTTTTTGCTCTCTGGCTTGTCGCAATGCTTCGGCTTATTTTACCATTTTCTATTCCTTTTACCCTTAGTGTGTACTCTCTGTTTTATGCAGACATACCTACTGTCATGGTTGATCAGCCTGCGCTTGAACCCGTTCATGCGCCATTGGCGCCTCCTTCTGCCGCCAACCAGATATCTGCACCATCTGTTTCCTTGGAGAATCTCCCTAAAGAACAGGACGGCTCACTTTATCCTTGGCTGATCGTATATATTATTGGAGCTGTTACTTGTGCTATCTATCTGATCATCGCTTATGCTCGTCTACAAAGAGAATTTCAGATGTCTCTTCCTGTAGAACACAACGCTCCTCATTTATGGCTGGAAAAGCATCCTTTTCGGCGGCCTGTGACAATCCGTCAGTCTGATCGCATTCTCGCCCCATTAACCTATGGTATCTGCCGTCCCGTTATCCTGATGCCAAAATCCTTTGACTGGGACGATGAGCAACAGCTTTCCTATGTTCTTATGCATGAATCGGTGCACATCCGCCGCTTTGATGCCGCCATTAAACTGATTATGGCTGCCACCGTATGTATCCATTGGTTTAATCCTATGGTATGGGTAATGTATATCCTTTTTAACAGGGATATTGAACTTTCTTGTGATGAACATGTGATACAGACATTTGGTGAGACAGCCAAATCCTCCTATGCCCTAACTCTTATCAGCATGGAAGAAAAAAAGCTCCAATTTTTACCTTTTTGTAGTAGCTTTAATAAAAATGCGATTGAAGAGCGCATCACTGCCATTATAAAAATGAAAAAAATTTCTTTGTTCACAGCTCTGTCCGCCATACTTTTAACAGCGGGGGTTACTGTTTTCTTTGCCACAACCGCAAGCCCTGCATCAAAGGCCATTTCGCTGCGCATGGCACTGAAAGAATCTTCCCTCGAACCATTGACAAGAGAAGAAAGCCGACTGCTTTTTTCTGTATGGCTTGAAGACTATGAGAATATGACAATTTCTGATTTTCAGCAAACCATTTGGTCCATAGAGGATACCAGCCAAACCTTGAACATAGTTGAAGCTTTTTCTGAAAATAGCGGCGCATTTCGGCCTGAACCAGATAAAACAGATGCTTTTCTTGCCTTTACAGACTATTTCTTCTCTGTTTATCTACCACTGACAAAAGAACAATGGCAGACACTCTATTATAGTGGGCAGGCATTATCAGATATTCAATCTCCAGACAATATGGAGATCCACGAACAGACTTCCTTAGAATATGTATTAGCTCTCACTATTTTAGATCCAGAAACACTTACCGTTTCAGAATATATTTCAGCGCGCCAAGAAGCAGAGTCCTCTTTACAAATGATTCTGACCACTCTTTCAGATTATAATATTTTAACCACAGAATCCATCGACCACTCTCTTCTTAATAAAATAAATGAATTAGAAGAAAGGCTGAGCAATGCAAAATTATCACTTTCTGTTGAGTACTCTTTTCAATTACCCTCCACTTTCTGGGACGAGGTTTCTCTTTATCAGACATTGGCAGAGGATATTACAGAACAGTGGGATACATTACTTTCTCCATATGTTCCATTTGGCTTAACTTATCAATACCTTCCTGATAAGGATGTCCATGGACTTACCATGTATTATCATAATCAAGAAGTGCGCGGCATTATAGATACAAGGGAAAATATATGGATCACAGAACATATCGGAAATACCTCTTATTCTTCCGACGCAATCGAATTATATGCCATATATGAAGAGGATCAGCTTGTTGGCCTGCGCCCCGCCACAGAAGAAGAACAAAAAGAATGGTCCGCCATCCGCTGGAAAAATAGCAGTACTTACTTAAACTCACAAGATTACGAAGAGCCAGAAGCCAGAATCTATCCAAATGGCTCCGCGGATGACTACGCGTCCCTTCTCTCTCTAAAAACAAGCACTTATCAGAATCAATCTGTGGCAGATTTTAATCAGGATATTCTTGACTGGTGCAATGTTGACTACGATCGAATGGAACGCATTGGAACAGACGCAGCGCGAAATGATTATATCATCTCCTTAACAGATGAAGAGAAATCTTTTGTTGAGCTAACCTTCACGCTCGCCTGCGAGGAAAATTACCGCTATATTACAAGCTTAAATACGAAAACACCAGAAGAAGCCGCATGGATTAACAATGACAAATGGTTTCGCAGCTCCGACTATGGTGCATGGTGTACGTTATATTATCAGATTTCCTACCAGATTACGGATAAAGACCATCTAACAGTCGGCGAGCGCGATCGCTGTATTGGAGGGCTTCTTCAGGAAATTCAAAACTTTTGGGATAATACCAGCCTCACAGAATTACTTGCCATGAGCGAAGCTGATGTTGTCACTCTCTTTCAGACTTATGCAGAAAAACACCGTCACCCACTTATTGCTATCACTGTTGATGCCGATCAAATTCAATTTGAGCATAGAGGACAATAACGAATTCCACTTGCAGACCAGCCGCATATCTACTATACTATATGTAGAAGCTGGTTGATACATTTCATAGCAAGCAATGAAAGGAGGATTTTCCTTTATGATGAAGCACGAATCACTCGATACGTTTATTACAGATTTGGCATCCAAGGCTCCAACTCCCGGAGGAGGCGGTGCAAGCGCACTTGGAGGTGCCATTGGTTCTGCACTTGGAAGCATGGTTGGAAACCTAACACTTGGAAAGAAAAAATATGCGGAATATGAGCCTGATATCCGCCTGCTTCTCGATAAACTTTCTCATAATCAGGAAGAACTGCTGGCGCTGATGGATCAAGATGCCAAAGCATTTGAACCACTCTCCAAGGCATATGCCCTCCCCAAAAATACGGAGGAGGAGATTGCACAGAAAGAAGAAGTACTGGAGCAGGCGCTGTACGCTGCCTCTCTCGTTCCTATAGATATTATGCGAAAATCTGTGGAGGCACTTCTTATACAAGAAGAACTGTCCGTCAAGGGAACCCGCATCGCCATCAGTGATATCGCCGTCGGTGTACAATTTCTTCGGGCGGCTCTGTTGGGTGCTTCGATGAATGTCTATATTAATACAAAAAGTATGAAAAATCGTGATAATGCTAAAGAACTTAACAAAGAGGCTGATGAATTAATCCAAAAAGGAACAACCATCGCAGACAAAGTATATCAATATGTGCTGGATTTGCTTCGGTAAACATATAATCGAGTAGGGGGAAGATACCTTCCCCCTACTCGCCGTGTGTCCTGTTCACTGGCTCCTTAGTGGCATATTTTCATTGTACGAGATTGCGCATATAATAACACTCCTGCGAAAAGAAACCAATCGTTTCACTCCTGTTCCTCTGCCTCAGCTTTGCAGCATCTTAGTATATATCTGCACACTTCATTCATGGTAAGGTATACCTTAGCTGCTTCTGCTATCTTTCTCACAAAGCTTCTTGTATCATTTTTGACTGCTGCTGCCTGAAAGATCAGCCATGCAAAATGATATCTGGGCGGCAGTGCTGACTGTAAGTTTCCTTGAAAGACAGCTTCCTGATATAACATGGCGGCACAGCTCACCCACAGGCTGGCAATTCGATAGATTTCCTTCCAGATCTCCTCCATACCAAGATAATCAGGATTTTCCAGATTCATATTCTGAGAGAGTAGACGTTTTTCCAACTGCAATCCTATCAGATACATACTTCGGATATCTGTCTGCGGATATGCATTGGAAAGTACTTTATATACATTCTCACAATCCTCCTCCGAAAATTGATCAAACAATGCCTCTGTCAGTGTCAGCCATTCATGAATTCCTATAGTATTCATCCATGGCACCAGATTAAATTGCATGTCCCGTAGACCCCTCCAGTATTCCTTATCGGGATAGAAGATAGAATAGTTTAAGTCTGTCCATTGGTTGAGAAGCATTTCCACTGTCTGGCTGTCTTTGCTTGACAAAGCATAATACATCTTATATCTCATTATATCTATATCAACAGAAGGAATCTGAGAGATACAATACAAAACCTTCCATTTTTCTTCACCCTTCAGCGCACTCATGGTATCCATCAGATATTGTTTGGTAACATTCGCCTTTAATAATACCTCAAGTGCACCAGCAAATTTTTCTTCATATTCCGCATTACAAAGCAATACCAGAATATCCATAAAGGTATCGCTTAATGTCGATTGTATAAAATGCCATTTTATGTTACGAAATACCTTTAATGCCTCTTCCCAGTTTTTATCCACAACATAGGCATGCATTTCTATCATACGAATAAAATTAAAGTTATCTTCATTTAAATACCGTTCCCTTAAACTAAATGGATCTCTTGCTTTACATTCTGTTTCATTTTCTTCCCATCCCTTGAAACATTTCCAGAACAAATCACAATATTTCAATGCTTCTTTATGATCAGAACATTTAAGGCAAAGTTGTGGCAGCATTGACAAAATAAATAGATGTGCGTTTAAAAGAAGACGAGATTCCTCCATCATTTCTTTTCCAAATACATATGCTTCCTCATATCTCTTTAATTCCAAATATGCCTGCATTTCCATCACAATCGCATAAGTAGTAAAATCCACTCTACCATAATTATAACATCCCTCCAAAGAATGCATTTCCTTTGCCACAGCAATTAAGGAAAAAAATTCTGATACAGCAAAATATTCCTGAACCAGATGAGCTCCCGCCATCCAGTTGTTCTTATCCTTTGCCATAACATCTGTCAACATTCTGATATTACGCCATGAATGTTGATATAATTCCTCCTTTGACTCAAATGCATAACCATAATGGTGAACATATGCCGTAGAATAGTAGGTTGGCTCATACAAAGGCTCAAGCTGCTCATGTATTTCTCCTATAAATTTTGTTTCCGGCCAAATTTTAGAAAGACGAACTGCTACTCTGTCATTGTAGGCACGCCCGCTTTTATCTGAATAATTTCTTGTAATATAGGCTGCTGTCTCAAATTTATTGTATTTTTCGCTTGAAAAGAATTTGATAATATCAGAAATATCCTCAAACCACTCATCATCATCAATAAACATGACCCATTTGCCCTTCGCTTTACGAAGACCAGCGTTTCTTGCAGCAGCAAAATCATTGATCCATTTAAAATGTATTATATTATGTGTATACTTTTTCGATATCTCTATACATTTTTCATTGCCTGCTGTATCTACAATAATTAATTCAGAGGGAATCTCATCAAGCAGTGGCTTCATGGAAGCCAGACATTTTTCCAGTGTATCCGGCCGCTCACTGACTAACATAGTAATGGAAAGCAGTATGTCCTTATTTGTATTTTTACCCATCTTATTCTTTCACCTTTATATAATAGTAATACAGCCATGACAGAAGTCCTGCCATGACTGTATGATTTATTTGTTCAATTTATAGATTTCACTTGGTCAAGTCGCCAAATTAATACTATACTGCGATTAGCCCAGAAGAGAAAGAACACCCTGATTGGACTGATTAGCCTGCGCCAACATAGACTGACCAGCCTGCTGCAAGATATTGTTCTTGGAGTATGTTACCATCTCTTCAGCCATATCAGTATCACGGATACGGGACTCAGCAGCTGTTGTATTTTCAACAACGTTATCCAAGTTAGCGATGGTATGCTCTAATCTGTTCTGAATAGCACCCAAGGAAGCTCTCTGCTTGGAAACTACCGAAAGAGCGTCAGCGATAGCATCAATAGCATAGGTAGCATAAGCACCAGTATTATCAGCAACATTCAGACCCTTAATACCAAGAGCCTTGGAGCTCATGGAGTCGATGGACATGCCAATCTTGTTGGAGTAGTCAGCATCTGCACCTACATGCAGGTTCAGATCAACAGCCATATCAACCTTCGTCTGCGCTTTTACGATATTGAATTTAACCGTAGCAGCTGTCGCACCTGTTCCTTTATTAATACTAAATGAAAAGCCTGTAGCTTTACCAAAATATACCTTGCCTGCAACACTTACAACCGCACCATAAGCGTTTTGAACAGAATTTTCTGTATCACCAATTCTATTTGCCAGATACAGCTGCTTGCACATCAAAGCATATGCCTGCTTTGTTGTAATAACAGTAGCAGTAGAAGGTATATCACCTATTTTATTTCCAACTGCTTTAGCAGCAACTGAGCTGATGGCAGTCTTTATAACACCATTAGAAAATCTAACTGTACTTCCAGCCTTAATCAATGTTGCTGCAGCAGTTGCCGTTAAACGAAGTGCTACTGTAGATACATTTGCTGAATTGACAATAGTATATGTCTTGCCATTAATGGTAACTCTGTCACCATCTTTCAAAGCCTGAACAGATGCCTTAATGCTATTAGCAGTTACACCGATTGTATAGTTGGTACCGCCGATTGTGATCTTATCACCTTCGTTTAACCCCTTAATAGTAAGGGTAGCTGTATTAAGACCTTCAATCAAAGTACCATTAAAACCTGCATCCTTTGCAGACAAAGCTTTTTTAGTCTCAATTCCATTACCTTTCAGCAAGTAAGTCTCATTGAACTTTGTTGTCTCAGCAACACGATCGATCTCAGTAGTAAGCTGATCGATCTCGTCCTGAATATTATTTCTATCGTTCTCAGAAAGAGTACCGTTAGCAGCCTGAACAGCCAGCTCGTTCATACGCTGCAGCATGGAATGTACTTCTGTCAAAGCACCTTCTGCTGTCTGCACGCAGGAAACACCATCCTGTGCGTTTGTGGAAGCCTGATCCAGACCTTTGATCTGCTTTCTCATCTTCTCGGAAATAGCAAGACCAGCTGCATCATCTGCTGCACGATTAATTCTGTAACCAGAAGAAAGTTTCTCAGTGGACTTTCCCTGTGCTCCTGAAGTGATACCTAACATTCTGTTGGCGTTCATCGCCTGCAAGTTGTGTTGTACTACCATAAAATATTACCTCCATGTGATTTTATTGCTGCACACAAATCCGTTTGTGTACAATTATTGATATGTTCTCGCATTTGCAGAAAAGGAAATGCGCAGAAACCGTTATATTCTGATGGTATAAGACAGTACCAAAACAAATGTAAATCCCTAGGTTAATCTACAATTATCACCCTTTTTCCATCAGACTGCCGGCGAACAACTTTCTCTACAAAATGTTGCATAGAATAACCGCCGATATATTCTTTTTAGCAAATTTTAGTAAATATGACATAGAAAAATAACAGCAAATAGAGTAATATCGTTATGGCAGTACATTTAAAGGAAAATATGGTCAAGCACCTACTAAGGAGGTATTTATGGGAACAACACAGCCAATTAAAAGTATTCGTGAATTAGATGCACTAAAAGATTACTATCTGACAAAAAAACCTAATTTTCGCAATTACGCACTTATTTGTACAGGTGTCAATACGGCTCTTCGCATTGGAGATATATTAAATCTAAAATGGGATGATGTCTATGATTTTAAAGTAAATCGTTTTCGCAGCCACATCGTAGTCCATGAACACAAGACGGGAAAAGAAAATATAATAGCACCAAATAAAAATGTACTGTATGGACTTTCATTGCATAAAGAAACATTGCCCAATATGCAGCCAACGCATTTTATTTTTGCCGGAAGAAACTATAATAGTCCCCTATCAAGAACACAGGCCTTTCGTATTATCAAACAAGCATGTGAAGATCTTAATCTCTCAGGGAACATTAGCTGTCACTCTCTCAGAAAAACCTTTGGATATCATGCGTGGATATCAGGAATCAATCCTGCTATCTTGATGGTAATATATAACCATTCTTCCTTTCAGGTGACAAAGCGCTATCTTGGAATTGAACAGGACGACAAAGATCGTGTATTTTTAAATATGAATCTATAATAGACATTCTTAGTGCTCATTAAAAAAATGAAAAATTTTTCAAATTCACTATAAAGTATTTGAAAAAGTCTCCGATATAATAAGCAAGACCGGATGCAACATTTTGTAGAAAATGTTACATTGGTATTTTCCTAATGAAAGTAGACGTGAGCTATCCTAGGGGCTTATGTTTGCTATATATACGTTGTTTGATAACAACAGAACCCATTTAGGTTCCAGCAGATTTCTATTTTGAATCTGAGAACATAGTAACAACTGTGCGCAAACGGATTTGTGTGCAGCAATAAAATCACATGGAGGTAATATTTTATGGTAGTACAACACAACTTGCAGGCGATGAACGCCAACAGAATGTTAGGTATCACTTCAGGAGCACAGGGAAAGTCCACTGAGAAACTTTCTTCTGGTTACAGAATTAATCGTGCAGCAGATGATGCAGCTGGTCTTGCTATTTCCGAGAAGATGAGAAAGCAGATCAAAGGTCTGGATCAGGCTTCCACAAACGCACAGGATGGTGTTTCCTGCGTGCAGACAGCAGAAGGTGCTTTGACAGAAGTACATTCCATGCTGCAGCGTATGAACGAGCTGGCTGTTCAGGCTGCTAACGGTACTCTTTCTGAGAACGATAGAAATAATATTCAGGACGAGATCGATCAGCTTACTACTGAGATCGACCGTGTTGCTGAGACAACAAAGTTCAATGAGACCTACTTGCTGAAGGGCAACGGAATTGAGACTAAGAAAACTCTTTCCGCAAAGGATGCAGGCTTTAACGGTACTTTGATTGAAGGTCTTAGCACAGCTTCTCTTACTGTTAAGGGATTAAACGAAGGTGATAAGATCACAATCGGTGGTACAAATTATACAATCGGTGTATCTGCTGCTGATATTAAGACATCTGTTGCTGCTTTGAGAGGCGGTGATAGAATTACCATTAATGGTAAGACTTACACAATCGTTACTGTTGCAGCAAACGGCGCTACCGCAGCTCTTCGTTTGACCGCAGCTTCCGCAGCTGCTTTAATTAAGGCTGGATCAACCGTTAGATTCTCTAACGGTGTTACAAAGACAGCTCTTAGCACAGCTGCTGCTAGAGCATCTCTTTCCAACATACCTTCTACAGCTACTGTTGTTACATCCAAGCAGGCATATGCTCTGATGTGCAAGCAGTTATATCTGGCTAACAGAATCGGTGATACCGAGAATACTGTTCAGAAGGCTTTGGCTGCTGGTAAGTTTACATTCAGCGTTATCAACAAGACTGATACAATGTCTACTTGTGTTAAGTTTGATATTGTAAAGGCTCAGACCAAGGTTGATATGGCTGTTGATTTGAACCTGCATGTAGGTGCAGATGCTGACTACTCCAACAAGATTGGTATGTCCATCGACTCCATGAGCTCCAAGGCTCTTGGTATTAAGGGTCTGAATGTTGCTGATAATACTGGTGCTTATGCTACCTATGCTATTGATGCTATCGCTGACGCTCTTTCGGTAGTTTCCAAGCAGAGAGCTTCCTTGGGTGCTATTCAGAACAGATTAGAGCATACCATCGCTAACTTGGATAACGTTGTTGAGAATACTACAGCTGCTGAGTCCCGTATCCGTGATACTGATATGGCTGAGGAGATGGTAACATACTCCAAGAACAATATTCTGCAGCAGGCTGGTCAGTCTATGTTGGCTCAGGCTAATCAGTCCAATCAGGGTGTTCTTTCTCTTCTTGGTTAATACTGATAGCATATCATTTGATTTGGCGGCTTAGCCAAATGGAATACATGAATTAAACAACTAACATCATACAGTCATGGCAGATTCTCTGTCATGACTGTATTACTATTATGTAAAGGTGAAAGAATAAGATGGGTAAAAATACAAACAAGGACATACTGCTTTCCATTACCATGCTAGTCAGCGATCGGCCTGACACATTAAAAAAATGTCTGGCTTCCATGAAACCACTGCTTGACGAGATTCCCTCTGAGCTTATTATTGTAGACACAGCAGGCAATGCTGATTGTATGGAAACCGCAAGAAAATATACGGATATAATTGTACATTTTAAATGGAGAAATGACTTTGCCGCTGCCAGAAATGCTGGTCTTCGCAAAGCGAAGGGCAAATGGGCGATGTTTATCGATGATGATGAATGGTTTGAAGATATCTCTGATATCACCAAATTCTTTTCAAGCGAAAAATACAATAAATTTGAGACGGCTGCTTATATCACAAGAAATTACTCTGATAAAAGTGGACATGCCTACAATGACAGAGTGGCAGTCCGCCTATCCAAAATAAGACCAGAAACCAAATTTATAGGAAAAATACATGAGCAGCTTGAGCCTTTGTATGAGCCAACCTACTATTCTACTGCATATGTCCACCACTATGGATATGCATTTGAGTCAAAGGAGGAATTGTATCAACATTCATGGAGAAATATCAGGATGTTGACAGAGGAAATGGCAAAGGATAAGAACAACTGGATGGCAGGTGCACATCTGGTTCAGGAATACTCTGCTGTGTCTGAATTTTTCTCCCTGATTGCTGTGGCAAAGGAGATGCATTCCTCAGAAGGCTGCTATGACTATGGCAGAGTGGATTTTACTACTTATGCGATAGTTATGGAAATGAAAGCATATCTGGAATTAAAGAGATATGCGGAAGCCTATGCATTTGGTAAAGAAATGCTAGATGAATCCCGCTTACTTCTCAATGCTCATCTTTTTATTTTGGCAATGATGCCCCAGCTCTGTATTAAGTGCTCCGATCACAAGGAAGCGCTGAAGTATTGTGACCTGTTCTGGAAATGTTTTCAGGGATGGGAAGAGAATGAGGCAGAATGTAAGGCAAGAGATCCCTTTAGCTTAAGAGAAAAATTTCTGAACGAAGATAATTTCAATTTTATTCGCATGATAGAAATGCATGCTTATATTGTAAACAAGAATTGGGAAGAGGCACTCAAATCTTTTCATAGTATTAAGTGGCATTTTATACAATCGACATTAAGCGATACTTTTAGTGATATTTTACTACTGATCTCCAACGCTGAATATGAAGAAGGCTTTGCTGGCGCCATGGAGGTATTGTTAAAAGCGAACTTTACTAAGCAGTATCTAATGGATACCATGAAGCTGTTAAAGGGTGAGGAGAAATGGAAAGTTTTGTACTGTATCTCTCAGATTCCATCCACAGATCTAGATATCATGCGATACAAGATGCATTATGCTCTATCAAGTAAAGATACTCAGACAGTGGAAAAGCTTTTTAATCAGTGGACGAATCTAAATTATTCCATTTTCTATCCCGATCCCGAATACTGGAAAGGTCTTCGGGACATGCAGTTTAATCTTGTTCCATGGATGGATACTATAGGAATCCATGAATGGCTGACACTGACAGAGGCATTGTTTGATCAATTTCCAGAAACAGACTGCGAGAATGTATTTAAAGTACTCTCCAATGCATATCCACAGACAGATATTCGAAGTATGCATCTGATAGGATTGCAGTTGGAAAAACGTCTTCTCTCTCAGAATATGAATCTGGAAAATCCTGATTACCTCAGTATGGAGGAGATATGGAAAGAAATCTATCGAATTGCCAGCCTGTGGGTGAGCTGTGCCGCCATGTTATATCAGGAAGCTGTCTTTCAAGGAAACTTACAGTCAGCACTGCCGCCCAGATATCATTTTGCATGGCTGATCTTTCAGGCAGCAGCAGTCAAAAATGATACAAGAAGCTTTGTGAGAAAGATAGCAGAAGCAGCTAAGGTATACCTTACCATGAATGAAGTGTGCAGATATATACTAAGATGCTGCAAAGCTGAAGCTGATGATCAAGAATAAAATCAGAAATAAATCAATGGAGAGCCAAGCAAACAAGCCTGACTCTCCATAATTATGTCGCTATTCTATTTTATCTCTTCATCGGGATAATGAAATAGTTCATATACTTCTATTTTAAATAGATCTGATGTCGACACCCCCACAAACTTTCCTCCATAGGAGTTATCCCCATTTTTTCGCAGTACTTGGATCACCGCACCGATCTTCTCCTTCGTCCACAGCGTAATCTGCGCATCATAAAATCCGTTGACAGTAATTTCCTCATCGCATCGAAATGCCATTCCACCCTTGGAAATATTAATTACATCAACCTGATATGTCTTGTCATCATCCTCATCTGCATCAATTGCGCGCAAGCTAATTCGTACATTAATGTCCATACGCTTTGAACGTCTTTTTTCTTCCATAGTAATCCCCTCTGCTCTCCTATTCCGTCCATCGAAATATTTTTCTATTCTGTGAGAGATTTATTATAATAAATTATACCATAAAATATTAACAGGATCAATATAGCAAAGACACTTGTTTTCAAAAATACATTGCTCTCATCCAATGTACATTGCGTCCCCAAAGGAAAAAAAACGATATTTCTCCTTCACAGCTTCTTCATATGCACTCAGCACCCGCTCTCTCCCCGCAAGTGCTGATACCAGCATAAGAAGTGTAGATTCTGGTAGATGGAAATTTGTGATCAACCCATCCATCACCCTAAACGAATAACCCGGATAGATAAATATCTCTGTCCATCCTGAGCACTCTCTCACTTTTCCATCCTTATCTGCAGCACTTTCCAGTGTTCTGCAGCTTGTGGTTCCAACACAGATAACTCGTCCTCCACCACTTTTGGCAGCATTGATCTTATCAGCTTCTGTTCCCTCTATCTGATAATACTCTGCGTGCATATGATGTTCTAAAATATTCTCCACCTTTACCGGGCGAAAGGTTCCAAGCCCTACATGAAGTGTCACCTTCGCTATTGTCACCCCCATCGCCTCTATCTGGGATAACAGTTCCTGCGTAAAATGCAATCCTGCCGTGGGTGCGGCGGCGGAACCCTCATGCTTTGCATAAACTGTCTGATATCGATTTTTATCCTTCAATGGATGCGTAATATAGGGAGGAAGGGGCATCTGCCCCAGCCTGTCAAGCACTTCTTCAAAAATTCCCTCATACTCAAAATGAATCAGACGATTGCCCTCCTCCACCACATCGAGCACTTCTCCATGTAACAGACCATCTCCAAAGGAAAGTCTTGTTCCCGGTCTTGCTTTCTTACCGGGCTTTACTAACGTCTCCCATATATCTTTCTCTCTGCGCTTTAACAAAAGCACCTCAATACCTGCATTGGTATCTTCTTTGCTGCCAAGCAGTCTAGCTGGGATCACCTTTGTATTATTCAATACTAGACAATCACCCCGACGCAGATATTGAACAATATCCCGAAAGCTTTTATGCTCAATGCCTCCAGTGGTTTTATCAAGCACCATCAATCTGGAAGATGCCCTGTCAGCAAGAGGATCTTGTGCTATTAACTCCTGAGGCAGATCATAGTAAAAATCCTTGCGCTCCATACTTAGGACCTCAGCTCAATGCCAAGCTCTTTCAAGCTTTTTAAAATACGATTCATGGCTTCTGTCACATCCTTATCCTCCAATGTGCGGTCTGGCGCGCGGAAAGTAATAGAATATGCCACTGATTTATACCCTTCCATAATCTGATTTCCCTCATAGATATCAAACAAAGAATAGCTCTCTAATATTTTTCCGCCCTTGCGCTCAATAATATCCTCAATCTGTCCCACCATAATAGATCTAGGCATAACCATGCTGATATCGCGGGTGACAGAGGGATATTTTGCAATATCGCTGAATTTTCTATCAAAGGTAGTATATGGAATTAGCGCTGGCATATCCAGCACGGCGATATAAGTGCGCTCGCCAATCTCATAATTATCTCTCACTTGAGGATGCACTTCTCCCAGATAACCAAGTACCTGCTCTTTATACATAATCTTAGCCTGTCTGCCCGGATGAAGAAATACCATGCCTGCATGCGGATCATAGGTAAGCTTCTCCCGAATCCCCACCTTCTCCAAAAATTCCTCGACCACTCCTTTCATGGTAAAGAAATCTCCTTCTCCATACATACCAAGTGTAAACTGCATGCGCTCTTCGGGAAGTTCTGAAAGAGGAAGCTCCTTGGGCAGATATATATTTCCCAACTCATAGAGACGTACATTCTTATTTCTTCTATTATAATTGGTTGCTAAAGAAGTCAACATTCCATTTAGCGAGATTGTTCTCATAATACTGAAATCCTCACCAAGTGGATTAGATATCTGAATCGCTTGGCGCAGCTTGGAATCTACAGGCAATAGAAGCTTATCAAACACCTTGGGACTCTCGAAGGAATATGCCATTCCTTGACTAAATCCACAAAATTCTGCTATCTCTCTCGCTACTGCCTCTATTCTTAATTTATATGAAAGCTTGCCAGTTGTAGCCTCCCCAGTTGGAAGTGTAGTTGGAACATTATTATACCCAAAAAACCTCACTACCTCTTCTGCCAGATCCGCCATACATTCCAGATCCTGACGGAAGGTGGGAACCAGAACCTCCTTTTTCTTTTCATCATAGATAAGCTCTAGTTTTTGAAAAATAGCGAGCATCTCTTCTTCTGGTATCTGAGTGCCAAGCAGCTTGTTAATCTTTTCAGCATCAAAGGGCACACTTCTAGGCTCTCTAACCTCTGCATACACATCCACCATGCCACCCACTACCTCACCTGCGCCCAATTCCTCAATAAGCTGACAAGCTCTGTTTATTGCCTCTGACGCTTGATTAGGATCCAAGCCTTTCTCAAACTTACCTGAAGCATCTGTCCTCATGCCAACCTTCTTCGCTGACAGGCGGATATTGGTTCCATCAAAGCAAGCGGCCTCAAACAACAGAGTCTTTACATCATCTGTAATTTTTGAGTTTTCACCGCCCATAATTCCGGCAATTCCTACTTCCTTCTCCCCGTCATTAATCATCAATATCGAAGAATCTAGCTTGCGTACCTGCCCGTCAAGAGTCTGAAATTCATCCCCGTCATTGGCTCTCTTTACAACAATTTTATGCCCCGCGATCAAATCCAAATCATAGGCATGCATAGGCTGGCCATATTCCTCCATCACATAATTTGTGATATCTACAATATTGTTGATAGGACGGATGCCACATGCTGCAAGCCTTCTCTGCATCCACTCCGGCGAGGGGGCAAGCTTAATATTTTTGACCACTCTGGCGCAATATCTTGGACAGAGCTGTGTATCCTGAATATCAACTGTCACATATGAATGAACATCCTCTTTATTTCCAGTCTCTGTCACAACTGGAGGATAAAATTTCTTTCCAAAGGTGACAGCTGCCTCTCTTGCTATACCAATCACACTATAACAATCCACGCGATTGGATGTCACTTCATATTCCACGTTTACATCATGAAGGCCCAAGACAGCCACCGCATCACTGCCCACCTCTGTGTCTGCGGGCAGAATATAGATCCCCTCCTCCGGCGCATCGGGATACATATCGCGGCTGGAGCCCAGCTCCTCGATCGAGCACATCATACCAAAAGATTCTACACCTCTTAATTTTCCCTTTTTGATCTTAATGCCCTCCTCAGGAAGCGGTCCTCCGTCATGTCCTCCTGCCACTCTGCCGCCCTCCAGCACAACAGGAACCTTATCTCCTTCCTTGACATTGGGGGCACCTGTCACAATCTGTACCATCCCATCTCCAATATTTACCTGACAGATAATTAATTTATCTGCATCAGGATGGCGTTCTATCTTCTCAATCTGTCCAACTACAATTTTTTCCAGATTTTTATCCAGACAGACATATCCCTCCACTTTTGTTCCTGAT